>LCBU01000036.1 GCA_000997405.1 Candidatus Woesebacteria bacterium GW2011_GWA1_41_7
CTCTTAAGGCCCTTGCGTATACCATTTCGCCACCTCGGCTTGCCACATATTTTACCACGAGGCAGCGTGCATTGCCGAGTGGCAAGCTTTGATATCACAGGATGTACTTATTTATCTGCCGCAGCTTTTAAAAATTCTATAAAAATGGGGTGGGGGAAAAGAGCCCTACTAATATATTCAGGGTGATACTGAGTTCCCACAAAGAATTTATGGTTTTTCAGTTCAATCGCTTCCACCAGTTTTCCGTCCGGAGAAGTACCGCTAATTACAAAACCCTTTTTCTCAAAAGCTTCTTTAAATTTATTGTTAAATTCGTATCTGTGCCTGTGTCTTTCGTTAAGTACAAGATTTTTACGATATATTTTTTCCAGTAAAGTTCCTTTTTTGATTTTTAAGGGCCATGCCCCAAGCCTGATTGTTCCGCCAAATCTCTTACTCTTTATTAGATCCTTTTGATAATCCATTACATGAATTACAGGGTGTTTGGTGCCCTCATCAGCCTCTTCTGTATTGGCGTCCTGATACCCAAGAACATGTCTGGCAAACTCAATTGTAGCCATCTGCATTCCGAAGCAAAGTCCGAGATAAGGAATATTGTTCTCGCGGGCAAACTTTACAGCTTTTACTTTGCCCTCAATACCCCTTCTGCCCCAGCCTTGGGGAACCAATATGGCATCAACCACAGTTAGGTTCATTTTTTTATCTTCGGAATCTATCCAGTCAAGTTCGATACCGATTCCAGAAGCAACGGAGGCGTGCCTTAAGGCCTCCACAACGCTTACATAGCTGTCCTGGAGTATGTAGTCACCACTTCTCTGGTATTTACCCACTATTCCTATCTTTACAACCTTATCCTTTTTGGCATCGATCTTTTTGACCATTTCCTCCCATTTTTCCAAATTTAGCTTGTTACTTTTAAGTCCCAGCTTTTTGAGCACTTTAAGATCCAACTTTTCTTTTTTAAGCATTAAAGGAACTTTGTAAACCGAATCGAGGTCCGGATTACTTATGATATTTTCGACAGGAAGCCCTGAAGCAAGGGCGATTTTTTCCTTCCTTTTGTCATCAATCGGCTTTTCGGCTCGCCCCACGACAAAGTCCGGCATAATTCCTAACGAGTTTAAGGTGGATATGGATTGCTGAACGGGTTTACTTTTCAGCTCTCCGATATTTCCGGGGGCGGGGAGATATCCGACATGGACCAGAGCCACGTCTTTCGGAACTTGAAGTTTAAGTCTACGGTAGGCTTCAAAAAACAATAGGCCTTCGTATTCACCAACGGTTCCACCAAGTTCTACCAGTACAATATCGGCCTTATTGGCTACACCTGCTTCTTGCCAACGGCTTAATATTTCTGGCGGAATATGATGATACGGCTCGACACATTTTCCTCCATAATCCAGAGCTCTTTCTTTGTCCAATACATATTGATAGATTTGCCCATTGGTTAGATAGTTCGCGCGGGACAGACTGATTCCCAAAAAACGTTCGTAGTGTCCCAGATCCTGATCTGTTTCCAGGCCGTCTTGGGTAACAAACACCTCACCGTGCTCAAGAGGGTTCATTGTACCGGCATCAATATTTAGGTACATGTCACATTTCATAATTGTGACTTTGTAGCCCCGTGATTGAAGAAGAAGTCCGAGGGAGGCAGCCGTAATACCTTTGCCAAGGCCTGAAAGAACACCACCGGATACCAGAATATACTTCACCTTGGAACTACTTATACATATTCCCATGACGGACTGTCAATACGGAGTTTGTGCCCTCGGGAGGAATCGAACCTCCATCTACGGTTCCGAAGACCGCTACTTTATCCGTTAAGCTACGAGGGCGAGTAGTACATCTGATCCTGAATCTTGCTATAATTATACCTCAGATGTTAACTATTGACGAACAAATCGAGCAAATTGAGGAAGTTTTGCGAAAAACTCCTCACCACAAAGCCACAAATGGCTTCATCGGTGCAATGAGAGCAAAGATTGCAAGGCTCAGGGATAAGGAACTTGAACAATCCGGAAAACGCGGTGGCGGCGGGGGAGGCGGATACCAAGTAAAGAAACAGGGTGACGCTACTGTTGTTATAGTAGGACCGCCTTCTGCGGGCAAGTCTACTTTGATAAACAATCTTACGAATGCTGAGAGCAAAGTGGCTCCTTACGCTTTTACTACGGTGACTGTTATACCGGGCATGCTTAAGTACAACGAGGCTTATATTCAAATTCTGGACATTCCGGGTCTTATCAGCGGTGCAAAAGAAGGCAAAGGAAGAGGTAGGGAGGTTCTGTCCGTTGCAAGAGGGGCAGATTTACTTCTGGTTATGACCGATGTTAAAAGAATCGATGCTTTTGCCGGAATGGTTAAAGAGCTACTTGGCGCCGGGATAAGAATTAACGAGGAACCGCCCAAAGTAATAATTGAAAAGAAAATTAGCGGCGGACTTGACGTTTTTTCTAACATTAAGCAGGATATCGAAAAGGAAACTATTAAAGAAATTGCCCGTGAATACGGCATAAAAAATGGTACGATTACTCTTCAGGAAAATATTTCTATGGATAGGCTTTTTGATGCTTTTTCCGAAAACAGAGTTTATGTCCCGACAATTTGGGTTATCAATAAGGTGGATGAGGAACCCAATTACAAAGACGAAATTGACGGAGAATATATAGCCATTAGCGCGGATAAGGGAACGGGGATTGAGGATTTGATTAAAGAAGTTTGGAAAGAATTGAAATTTGTAACTGTTTTTCTGGTTAAGCCTGATGAGGAAATCAATCAAGGAAGCCCCATTGTGATGAAGGATGGCGAAACTTTAAAGGATGTTGCACTAAAAATCGGACCGGATTTTGCTGCAGGCAAAAAGATTGTTAAAATTTGGGGTAGTAGTGCAAAATTCCCCGGCCAGGAGGTTTCTTTTGATACCAAAGTGGCCGAGGGCATGCAAGTCAGATTTCTTTAATATGAATTACGAATTAATAGATAGCGGCGAGGGACGTCGTCTGGAAAAATGGGGAGGATACCTGCTGGACAGACCTGACCCTCAGATTATTTGGAAAAAAAGCCTTTCTCCTGAGGAGTGGGAAAAGGTCGATGCATATTTTAAGCGCATTTCGGAGGATAAAGGAATATGGGATATAAAAACTAAAATTCCCGAAAAATGGGAACTTGCTCATTCTGATGTCAAATTCTTTGCCAAACTGTCACCTTTTAAACACACCGGAATTTTTCCTGAACAATCCACGCAGTGGGATTATATTTATGAGAATGTAAAAGCCGAAAAGAGAGAAGTTAAGGTTTTGAATTTGTTTGCTTATACTGGAATTGCTTCACTTTTTGCAGCCAAAGCAGGAGCCAGCGTAACACATGTTGATGCAAGCCGTCCGGCGGTAACCTGGGCTAATGAAAATAGAGCCCTAAATGATGAAAATTGGCCAATTAGGTGGATAATTGACGACGCTATAAAGTTTACCGCGAGGGAGATCAAAAGGGGTGTTAAATACGATGCAATAATTATGGATCCGCCTGCATACGGACACGGCCCGACAGGCGAGGTTTGGGATTTCAATAGTGACTTTCCAAAACTTTTGACCAACTGTAAAGAGCTTTTGTCGGAAAACCCGCTTTTTGTAATTATTAATGCCTACGCAATTTCGTCTTCGTCAATTACCTTGGCGAATACTCTAAATGATTATTTCGGAAAACTTGGGGGAAAAATTGAGAATGGAGAGCTGACTTTAAAAGAATCTTCAGGCGGACGACTTCTTTCCACCGGAATCTGGGCAAGGTGGAGTAAGTAAGAACGAAGTGAGTGAGCCCGGATGGATTCGTATGCAAACCTCATTTCATTGCTTGGCATTATCGAACGCAGACGGACTCTGTGAGCCCGGATGGATTCGAACCATCGACCTTTTCCTTAAGAGGGAATTGCTCTACCACTGAGCTACGGGCCCAAATCGAAACATATTCGCTTTCAGAATCTGACAGTTGAGAGCGTATTTCGAAGATAGCTGCTTATTTTAGCAAAAAAGGAATCTATTTGCATTTTGTTGGCTTTGACTATTAGGGCTTCGATAGGGAAACTGTTTGTAATTCTTTTGCCACTACTATCAGCCAGATAAATAGACTTTATAAATATACCGGTTTTTTGCACAGGAGTTGCCCTAAAGATAATTAAACCGGTTTTGGGTGGTTCAACATCAAAAAATAATGTGTTTCTGAAAAGTAGCTCACCGTTATCTCCAACTATATTTACGCTACCCGCACTCCAAATCGATTGGCCTGTATTTTTGGCTACAATCAGGCCGACAAAATCCGATTCGCTAAAGGCTACAGGTTGGGCAAGGGCACCCAGTATTTGTCCGCTTTGGATTTGCTGCGGTTCACCTGAAACCTTGGGAATATCTTTATAAACTTCAAAATATGGGTAGAGAGATCCGTCACCTTTTTTCCAGGAAAACTCCGAGAAAGGTTCGTTCGGGTAATTCAAAATAAAAGGTGTAACTGCTATTACTCTTTTGTCATTCCATACATTTTTGAAGGCGTAATCATAAAAACTACCAATCTCCTCCTGATTAACTTTTTGATTTGACCAACCGGTTTCTGTGATAAATACAGGCAAGTCTTTATATATCTCAAGAGACTTAAGATAGTTCAATTCCCAATCAAAAGTCCAAACCGACCCCCGGCCGGTATCAGTGACTTTTCCGGCAAAATCGGGGTTTGGATAGGAATGAGATACCCATCCGTCCAAATTGTCAAAAAGATTCGCTTCGGTAACGATCATTCTTTTGATAAAAGTGGCTTCATCCATAGTCTTACCTGTAGCCGTAGCCGAAGCGTCTAGCCCTGCTGGCAAAACATAAAAGTCCGCAGAAGCCTGGTGAAGTGCATTGGCAAAAGCGGCTAAATATGTAGCGTAAGCGGCAGGGTCTATTTCACCTCCCCATTCTTTTGCATGATTCGGTTCGTTACCGATAATTACATATCTATTTTGTGTTACCCAGTTCAGGGAATTTAGAAACGCAATCCAATTTCCGATTTCTTCCTGCTTGGGAATTTCCCAATTATCACCATTTGCTTTGGTGGCAATTCTGACAACCGGAATAAGGTGGAGTTTTCTCATTTGATCAAAAATCTGTTGCCAACGATTGTGGTCGCGCTCTGCCTCTGTTATGACAAAGGTTACATAACCCCAGTCGCCTCCGGAAGAGTTTACCAACCTGGCTGCTTCCACAAGATCCTTTTCATTAGTAATATGAATGCCAAATTTATTGTTGGCTACTGAGGTAGGATCAAACTTTGCATAAATCCCGGTGGTAAAAAATGCAAACAAAAGAATGAAAGCAGAAATAAAAAGTAGGATTTTCTTCATTGCCTTCTAATTGTACCAACAATTTGACAAACCTTGAAACTGTATTAGAATGGTTATTCCACATACACTAGTCCCATGGCAAAAACAACTAACAGAGAATCATATACAAAATGTGCCGAGTTATTTAAGGTCATGAGCAACCCGAAAAGGCTCGAGATCTTGAATATTATTAAGGACAAAGAGGTTACGGTTAACGAAATCTCTGAAATTTTGGGTGCCAGGAAATCAAACACCTCGCAACATCTTGCATATTTGAGGTATGTCGGGGTTGTTGTAGCAAGAAGGAGCGGAAAAAATATTTTCTACAAGCTGGTTGATCCCAAGTTGGTTGAACCCTGTAAGATTTTGAATCAAATTAAGATAAATAAATTTATTTGAAACTCTCCATTTGGGTAACTTCGAAGCGTAATCCATGCCACTAAACTGTCACTGCTT
>LCBU01000037.1 GCA_000997405.1 Candidatus Woesebacteria bacterium GW2011_GWA1_41_7
AAGATGATTCTTGGTGGGGTTTTATCAGGATATTCATACCGACGCGCAAAAGGGGTAGTTGAGGCCTTGCTGGAAAGGTTGAATACCGATGTTATTTTTAAAGCCGAAGAGGAAAAGGGGTTCGGGGCTAGTAGGGGTGCTTTTATATATTACGCAGACGTTCTTGTCGGGAAAATCGGAATTGCCGAAAACACAGACCTTGTTTACTACGAATTCTATGTAGAAAAATTAATGAAATCCGCTAAATATTCAATAAATACACCGGGCTTTAAAAAAATTCCCAAATACCCGGCGCAAATCGAGGACATTAATTTTATCCTGCCACAAAAAACCAAAACCGGAGAGGTTGTCGAACAATTGAGAAATACTAAGTTTGTTGTAAAAGCAGAACTCGTCGATATTTATAAAGATTCTTATACCTTCAGAATTTGGTATCAAGACCAAACAAAAACTTTGACTAATAGGGAAGTTGGGGGCGTCAGAAACCAAATTGTTTCTTCACTAAAATTAAAGTTCGGTGGTAACCTTAAGGAGTAGGCGACACGCTTGGAGCAGGTGAAGGTGTGGAAGGGTTCCACGATTGTCCGACACCAACGGTTATGGTGCTATTTGACTGGTGATTTGCAGAATCCATCGCAACTGCCTCAATTGAGTAAATACCCTTTGAAGGAAAAGTAACCTTACATGAATAATTATTTGCACCGTTATTGAAAGTGCAGACACGATTACCGTCCAGTTTCAAATCAACTTGTGTAATTGCTGAGTTGGAATTTGCTGAAAAGGTGACGGTCATGTCCCCAGTTGGCAGATCCGAATCATGATCGTGGGGATTCGTAAAACTAACACTTAAGGGATTACTTGTACCGCAATAATCACTAGGCGGATGATATCTTGAATCGGACTGGGTGTTCATCCAGTTAAGGATAGCTTCTTGCCAGCGATTGGTACCGCCTGCTCCTGAAGTTGGATCCTCTTCTTTGAATCGGAAATATTCTTTAGAGTCATAATTTCCGGAGGCTATATCGCTTGGTGTTGCAAGCTTACCGTCGCTTTTACAAACCTTCAAAAGAACATGAACAGGATCGGCAAGCGTTGGCTCCGAACCTCTAACAAAGTACTCAAGCCTGGTTGCAAAACTATCGTGTGCTCCATAACCTGAAACGTTATCAACCGATACCTGTGCGACATCAGAGGGAACTTTAAAACTAAAAGCCGGTTTACCTTTCAGGGCTTGGACTGTAATTTTATTCCAGATGGGGGAAGCACCTGAAACACCGGAAGCGACACTTAACATCGGTGTGTTGTCGTTATTTCCCACCCAAACCCCTACCATTGCATTTCCATTGCCACCCATTGTCCAGTTATCCCGCTTATCATTTGTCGTTCCGGTTTTGGCCATCACATTGGCAATATTAAGGTATGAACTAACTCCGAAGGTATCTTTTCTGGCTTCGTTATCGGAAAGAATGTTACTGATAAGAAATGCTTGTCCCTCCGTTAAAACCTGCTTACCTTTTTGGGGAGTGTTATCTTCCAAAACCTTTTCATTCATATCTGTTACTTTAAGAATGGCCACAGGTTCCACACGATATCCTCCGTTTACAAATACCGAATAGGCTGATGTCATGTCAATAAGCCTTACCTCGCCACCGCCCAAAGTCAAAGAGAGACCAACTCTTTTAAGAGTCTCGTCTGTCGGAGGAAGTGTGTTTATACCTAAATCAGTTGCGGTTTCGAGAACATCTTTTATGCCAACCTTTGCAAGCATTTTAACCGCCGGGATATTTCTGGAGTTCGCAAGGGCATAACGTACTTGAATTGGTCCTATATATTTTCCGTCATAATTAACAGGTTTGTAATCGGGCTGCCCTGTTCCACCCGGAAAACTTGTGGGAACGTCCATCAAAAGTGTTGCGGGCGAATACCCCTCTTTAAAACCTGTCACATATGTAAAAGGCTTAAACGAGCTTCCGGGCTGTCTAAGCGAGGTTGTAACATTTACCTGTCCGTCGTAATCTTCCGCAAAAAAATTCTTTGAACCCACCATGCTCAATATTTCTCCGGTTTCGGGATTCAAAACAACCGCAGCCCCATTGGTTATATGCTGTTTTTCCACTTTTGCTATCTCATCAGTAACTATTTGTTGTGCTTTCTCCTGCAGTTCCATATCCAGAGTGGTCGTTACCGTAAGTCCACCCTGCTCTACCAGCGCCTGTCCATAAGTATCTTCTAGAATCTTCTGAACATATTGCACAAAGTGCGGGGCGTTAAGACTTGTCCCTTTTGGTTTAAATTCATAATTCGCCAAAGAATCGGCGGCGGAGGTTTCTTGCTCAACATTGATGTACCCGTCTTCCCTCATCCTTCTTAAAACAGCCTTGGTGCGTTCAACATAAGCAGTTGGTGTAGAAGAATATGGTGAGTAGGCTGAAGGTGACTGGGGCATACCTGCAAGTATCGCACACTCGATAAGGTTCAGATCTTTAACATCTTTTCCAAAATAGGTTTGGGAGGCAGCTCCGACTCCCCAAGAAGTACCTCCGTAAGGAGCTTCATTTAGATACATCTGGAGTATTTGGTCCTTTGAATATTTTTTCTCAATCTGAATTGCCAGGACAAACTCCTTAATTTTCCTGACAATCGTCCTATCGTTTGTTAAAAGAACATTCTTGACCAACTGCTGGGTTAATGTTGAGCCACCTGCGGCACGACCTCTGGTAAAAATACGCAGGAATCCGCGCAAAACTCCAATCGCATCGAAACCTTGGTGTTTATAAAAATTCTTATCTTCGATAGCAACAGTTGCCTGTCTCAAATACTCAGGCATGTCGGTAATCTCTACCGGTGTTCTATTTTGATTGGCGTAGATATCATAAAGTGGCTTTCCGTTCCTATCCAAAATCTTGGTTGAAAAACCTTGCGTTCTGACTATTTTATCGGGGGAGGGTAGGTTAAATGCTAAAACAGGAAGAATAAAAAGAAGGAAAACGAAGAAGCCTATTGCTCCAAAAAAAGCAATTTTTGCCCACTTAACCAACTTTCGGCTTTTACTTAACGAACGTCGGTATTTACTTCTGTCTTTCCAGGTCGCGTGCCTTGGTCTATCTCTCCACATGACACCTCTATTCTAACAAATTATTAGGAAGTTAACTAACTATTCAAAAAATGCCTTAAAAGTCATAGAATTATCGTATGGACAAAATTGAGGAAGTGTTAAGCAGGGGAGTGACTAATATTATTCCGGGGAAAGCTGAGCTGGAAAAGCTTTTGCGATCCGGAAATAAATTAAATATTTATCTGGGAATCAAATTAAATATTTATCTGGGAATCGATCCTACTGCAACAAAAATACACATCGGCCATGGCGTTCCTTTAAGAAAACTTCAGGAATTCGTTGAGCTTGGACATAAGGTGACTTTTCTGATCGGAGATTTTACTGCCCTTATAGGCGACTCTTCGGATAAGGAAAGTGAAAGACCGATATTAACATATGACGAGATTCAGGAAAATTTTAAAACATACAAGGAACAGGCAAGTAAGATCCTCGACTTTTCCAAAGTTGAAGTCAAATTTAATAGCGAGTGGCTCAAAAAATTAGGTTTTGCGGATGTTGTTAAACTTTGTCAGCATTTTTCTGTCGGAGATTTCGTCGGGAGAGAGCTCATCAAAAAAAGACTAAATGCAGGAACAAAAGTCGGACTTCATGAATTTTTATACCCGGTAATGCAGGGCTATGACAGTTATTTTATGAATACAGACATACAGATCGGCGGAGCTGATCAAACATTTAATATGCAGGCAGGACGTACATTGCAGAAAGACATGAGAAGCAAGGACTCCTTTGTGCTTGTAACAGGATATCTTGAAGGCACTGACGGAAGAAAGATGAGTAAAAGTTGGGGAAATGCAATCTGGATTTCAGATTCTCCCGGTGAAATGTTTGGGAAAGTAATGTCTCTACATGATAACCTTATACTCCAGTATTTTATAAATGCGACACGTACACCCGATGAGAAGATCAAGGAAGTCGAAAAGAGACTAAAAGACGGTGAGAATCCGCTTAATCTTAAAAAAGAACTTGGAGTAGCTCTGGTTACGGAATTTCACAGCAAAGAAACAGCAGAGAAAGCAGAAAAGAACTTTAAAGAGACTTTTCAGGAAAAAAGACCCACTTTTGATATCAAGGTTGCGTCCGGTGATTCTTTAGCCGTAACTATTGCACCTTTTACTTCACTTGAAAGTATCAGTGAAGCAAAACGATTGATTAAACAAAATGCGGTTGATGTAGACGGTAAAATGGTCGATAATCCTAGTTATATTGTTAAGTCAGGAGACGAAATAAAAGTTGGTAGTAGGACATTCCTGAAAGCTAAGTAAAATGATGGGTAAAAAGGGTAAAAAAATATTTACGATAATAGTTATTGTTTCAAGCATAGCTCTTCTGTTAAGTGCGATATTGCCGTATATGCTTTACTCCCGCTAAAACACGGAGAATCGAAAGATTCTTACTTCCTTCCAATGATATATAATTGTCCATGATGGATTTAACTTCCGATATTTCCGAGCTGCCTAAAGTCGGCCCTATATTTGCGAATAAATTTCAAAAACTTGGTATAAATACTCTTGAAGATCTTCTTTATCATGTCCCATCAAGGTATTTGGATTATTCAAACATTACCACGATTTCACATCTTCGTTCCGGTGAAATAGCAACAATACACGCAAAAATAGTTTCTCTAAAAAACATTTACTCAAAAAGGGGACTAAAGATGCAGATTGGATCTGTTGAGGATTCAACGGGAAAAGTTGCGGTACTCTGGTTTAATCAGCCGTTTTTGATAAAAACTTTATATCCGGGCCGTTTGGTATCGCTTTCCGGAAAGGTAGGGTTTTTTAATAGAAGGCTTTCCCTAACCTCGCCGGATTATGAACTAATGGTTGAAGAGGGTACAGAAACAATGCATACAGGACGCTTTGTTCCAATTTATCCCGAAACTTCGGGATTTTCTTCTAAATTGATTAGAAGAAAAATGTATGATGCGTATTCTATGACTAAAATTGAGGAATATTTACCGGAAAATATTTTAAAGAAAAACAAGCTTATTGGCTTTAAAAACGCACTGGAATTTGTACACTTTCCGAAGGATTTAAAGGAGGCCGAGATCGGCAGAGAAAGGCTTGCTTTTAATGAGCTTCTAAATCTTGAACTGAGAAGTTTAATTAGAAAAAATAATTGGCAAAAGAATAAGTTGGCTCACAAACTCGAGTTGGACAATAAATTGTTAGATAAGTTTACTAAAAATTTACCTTTCAAGCTGACAGAATCACAAAATAAAGTAATTAAAGAAATACTTACCGACCTGAAGGGTGGTATCCCGATGAATAGACTATTAGAGGGGGATGTGGGAAGCGGGAAAACGGTGGTGGCGGCGGCGGGAATGTTCGCTGCATTTGCCTCCGGATTCCAAAGTATTATCATGGCACCAACGCAAATTCTGGCTAATCAGCATTACCAAACCCTTAAAAAGATTTTTGATAAGTTTAATCTCAGAATATCGTTGATTACAGGAGCCAGTAAAAAAATAGAAATCGGAAGGAGTGATATTTATATTGGCACCCATTCACTTATTCACAGTAAGGTGAATTTCAAAGAGGTCGCCCTGGTAGTAATTGATGAACAACATAGATTTGGAGTGGAGCAAAGAAAACATTTAATTAAAAAATCAGGAACCCCTCATGTTTTAACCATGACGGCTACTCCTATTCCAAGAACGGTAGCACTTACTTCTTACGGGGATATGGACTTGTCTATTTTAATTGACATGCCGGTCGGCCGTCAAAAAGTTACAACATGGGTTGTTCCGGAGGAGAAGAGACCCAGTGCCTACGAATGGATAAATAAGCAAATAAAGAGTAGCAACAGTCAGGCATTCATCGTATGCCCGCTGATTGAAGATTCGGAAACTGAAACATTGGCCGATGTTAAATCGGTTACATCCGAATTCGCAAGACTGAAAAAAACTTTTACTAAACTAAACTTAGGACTTCTCCATGGCCGATTGAAGACTGAGGAGAAGGAACGTGTTTTAAAGGATTTCAAAAATGGAAACATTGATATTCTTGTCACGACCCCTGTGGTTGAGGTGGGAATAGATATACCAAATGCAACCATTATGGTAATCGAGGCAGGGGAACGTTTTGGCCTGGCCGGACTTCACCAACTACGCGGTAGAGTGGGTAGAGGGATTTCAAAGTCATATTGCCTGCTTTTTACTAATGTACACAGTGGAAAGGCCTATACGAGGCTAAAGGCTATGGAAAAGACCTATTCCGGGTTTGAATTATCAGAACTTGATTTGAAGCTAAGAGGACCAGGAGAAATATTCGGAACGGCTCAATCGGGTTTTCCTGAACTCAAGATCGCCAGTTGGAATAATTACGAACTTATTAAAGCTTCCAGGCAAGCTGCCCAGGAAATATCGGCCAATCTTACGAAGTTTCCATGGGTCAAAAATCGCATTATCGATAACATAAAACAGTGATCGCCTTTAGTCTTGCCATTTATGGTAAGACAAGCTTGCCACGGTTAAAGCCCCGTGGTAAGACGAGCTTGCCACGGTTAAAGCCCCGTGGTAAAATTACATCCTATGACGCCATTACCAAAACGAAAACATACCAGGTCCCGATCAGATATCAGGCGCGGAGGCCAACCGAAAATAAAACTCGGGAACTTAGCTAAATGCAGTAACTGCAGTAAACTTAAAGAATCTCATCGTGCATGCCCATATTGTGGCTTTTATAAATGAAAACAGCTACAGACCCTAGACACCTCAGAAGACGTGAGGCTGTAAAAATCCTTTTTGCAGAAACCTACACTACCCAACCTAATCCACCGGAGTTGGTTCAGAAAATACTAAAAAAGAAGAATAAAATTAATAAACTGATTATCGGTTCCGCTCCCCAATGGCCTATCGATAAACTCAACAAAATAGATCTGGTAATTCTCTGGCTGGCCATATACGAACTTGAGAACGAAGATACTCCACCAAAAGTGGTCATCGACGAAGCTGTCGAGTTGGCCAAAGAATTCGGAAGCGAATCTTCCTCTTCTTTTATTAACGGTGTTTTAGGTACAATATATAAAGAAGAGTCCCACAAGAATGAATAAAGAATATAACGAAATCAGTGAGTCTACAAAAAAGGAGCTCGCCAATTTTCTTGGAATTGAGCCGGAGGATATCGAGAACGATTTTTCCCTAACCGAGGATCTTCATATGAAGCCCACGGATTTAACAGATTTTATGGAGATGTTATCAAAAATGAATTTTGATACCGACAAAATCGATCTTACGGAAATTGAAACATTTTCTGATCTTATCGATGCCCTAACACAGCACCAATGAAAAATACTGACTCTCTGGAGAACCTATTTACAAACAAAGACTTACTTGACCAAGCGCTTACACACCGTTCCTGGGTAAATGAACATAAAGGTGAAAGGGGAACAAACGAAAGAATGGAGTTTTTGGGAGACGCTATTTTGGAATTTGTTATCTCAAAGGAAATATATAGTCTCTATCCTGACAAAGAAGAGGGCTACCTCACCGCCCTAAGAGCAAATTTGGTAAACACCGTTGCGCTCGCCGAAATTGCCATTATACTGGACCTCGGTCCAAAACTTTTTCTTTCTAAAGGTGAAGAAGACGGTGGAGGAAGAACCAACTCATCACTACTCGCAGACACAGTCGAGGCAATTATCGGAGCTCTTTTTATGGATGGCGGTTTAGAAAAAGCCGAGGAATTTATCAAAAATAACATTCTGATCCATACCGAAGACAAAGCCAGCAAACCTCTAAAAGATTTTAAAAGCAGGCTTCAGGAAACCGTACAGGCAAAGGGTTTTTCGGCACCAAAATACCAGGTGGTTGAAGAATCAGGTCCGGATCACAGCAAAAAATTTATTATAGAAGTCCTAATAAATGGAAAGTCCTGGGGGAGGGGTGAAGGAAAAAGCAAGAGTAGTGCGGAGCAGGAAGCTGCTAGACAGGTACTCGCAAAAAAGGTACAATAGGCTCCATATGGTTACAATCAGACTTTCGAGATTTGGCAGAAAAAAGGCACCCTTTTATAGGGTGGTTGTTGTTGATTCCAGAAAAAAGACTACAGGTGGTGTCATTGAATTCATTGGAACATGGAACCCCATCAAGAATCTGACTGTTGTCGATAAGGATAAATTAACGGAGTGGGTAAAAAAAGGTGCCCAAGTTAGTCCTGCGGTAAAAAAGATTATTGAAAAGTAAATTCATTATGAAAGAACTATTGGAATTTTTGTTAAAGGGAATTTTAGGAGAGAGTCCAAAAGGCAAGGAGGAGTTTGAGATCGTAGAGTTAAATGAAGATGGAAGACTCTCTTATACGATAAAATCTGCTCCGGAAAATATGGGTCTTATCATCGGAAAAGGTGGGCGCATGATCAAATCCCTCAGAAACATACTTAAAGTCAGAGCTACACTTGAAAAAACCGCAGTTACTCTCAACGTTGAGTAAATACTTCTTTTTATATAAAATCTCACAAACCAAAAGGATTGGCGTTAATTCCGCTTGTGGAAGAAGCTGCCGGGATATCAATCACCGATTGACTAAGTTTTCCTATCTGAGTCAGTAAATCTTTCTCGGATGCTGTTAAATCCGTAATCGGCTGAGTAACGGTAGGAATCGTTTTTGGAAGTGAAGCAAAGTAAGTCTTCGTTGTAATACTTGCCGATCCAAAACCGGTATCCTCAACCAAATCCATTTTTTCAACAAAAGTAATCGGAGCAATTGTGTCAACTCCTTTTATAAAGGCTGTAACGGCGTCTCTTGGACCTATCAAATTAAATGATGTTTTAACATGCGAAATTTCGTCAGTACTACCGTCAGAAACTGTGGACCTTAATCCTTCAATTATCACCAAGTTAGTTGAGGCAAGCATCTTTAATTGAGAAATTACCTGGAGTGA
>LCBU01000038.1 GCA_000997405.1 Candidatus Woesebacteria bacterium GW2011_GWA1_41_7
TTCCACCAATTTCACGACCAACTTTAGCAATTATGTAAACCGAAAATATTGATATTAAAACCAATAAAGCTGCCGGCCAAACAGGATTTCCGTTTCCCAAAAAATATGCCGGCGTTATCAACCAATAGTACCATGGACCTCTGAAGATTCCCTCAATACCGGTTGTCGGTCCAATCAAAAAAAGTTTACCTTTATATAAAAAATCCCAGATAACCAACGCGTCACGACCTTGGTCGTACCAGAAACCCAACAGCTCCGCTAGCCTAAAAAACCTCAAAAACGCAGCAAGTCCTAAAATTATTACAAGCAGAATTTTGTAAAACGCGGGTTTATCAATCTTTTTGAACATGCTTTCTGGCGGCTTTAAGTACCTCATTTACTGCCTCTTGAAACGGCAATCCCTCGATCCTGGCTCCTGCTGCAGCTTTATGGCCTCCGCCGCCAATTTCAGCGGCAACCTTCGCAACATCAAATCCGGTCCTGGATCTAAAGCTTACCGATAATACATTTTCAGACACTTCCACCATCACAATTCCGAATTCTGTTCCTTTAACGATGGGAGCAAAAAAATTAGCGACATCCTCTTTAGCATAGGTATACTCACCCAAATCCCTATAAATCGGGAGTGGAATCGCTGACCAAACAAAACCATCCTCAATCATCATTCTCTCAATAAACTTACCCCACATTTTCACCTCTCTAAACTCAATGTTCCTGTATAAGTTAAATACTATTTCATCCTTGTTGGCGCCTTTTTCAATTAAATCCGCAGCAATTCTGAGGGTTTTTTCACCGACATTTTGATACTGAAATGTTCCCGTATCTCCGATTATTCCTGTCAATAAACAATTGGCGGTGTCGCCGGAAATCGTTACATCCCAATCAAGAAAAAGTCCATAAAGCAGTTCACCTGTTGAAGTTACTTCGGAATCAACCAAATTTATGTCACCAAACTTTTCATTTGAGAAATGATGATCAATAACTATTGAACGAATACCCGGCTTGTCTGAATCTTTCAAACCTGTAACCATTGAGTAAGTTGATGAATCAAGAATCATAAAAAGATCATAAGAAGAAAAATCAAATGAAGTATAATTCACCCTTATTATTTCGTCAGCCCCCGGCAGAAACATCAGATCCGATGGGATGTCGCTGGGACAAATCACAGTCACTTGCCCGCCTATCTTCTGTATAACTTTTGCCATTGCCAAAGCAGATCCGATAGAATCGGAGTCCGGACCCCTGTGACAATTAACCAAAATTTTTGGGGCTTTTTTGATTTCAGAAAGAATGATCGGCGAATCTTTGTAGTTCATTGTGTGTGTGCCAGTTTGTATATTATAACCCCTTCAACCTCCCATTGGTTACTTATTTTAGTCATACCAAAATTTGCAACTTCCGCTTTGGGAGAATGTGTCGGGTCGCATTTGGCAAGTTCCTCTTCACAAATTACGATAAGTTGGTCCGAAATTGTTGACGGGTCCCACCTATCTGCATGCAGCACTTCTCCTCCCCAAAGTTCCAAGAAGTATCTATAACCGTCTTCATAGTTGTTTTTAGCTATAACTGCCAAATTAAAAGGTTTTCCGTCCACATTGTTAAGAACCAGTCTCGAAACATTTTTACTTCTCCTCATTAAATTATTTGGCTCTTTTCTAAACGGGTTCCCGTTAAGGTTAATTACGATTAGATAAATTAAAAAAGCTACGCCGATTATTTTTAAGATAAAATTCTTTGATAATAATTGGGATATGATGACCCCCATCAATATAAACGGGACCGGAAAAAGAAAACCCAAATAATGATCGTAGATACTCTGCTTATAAAGGCCAAGACCAACAAGTCCGAATATCAACCAGGATAAAACAAGCCAGTATTCTCCTTTAATCTTAAAGTTTTTCTGTCTGGTATAGTTTTTAATAAGCAAATAAAGCATTCCCACCGCAATAGTAATCGAAGATATAACCGCAGCAATAGAATTTTTCCCGGCTACCAAACTTTTATTTATCAAATTAAATATTTCCGGCATTTGGGATACTGCAATCCCCGGGCTTGAGGAAAAATTTGTTTGACGTTCTACAATAAATTTATTTATTGCTTTTACATTCATAAAATCATGTCGGAAATCGAAAATCAAAAGCGGACTCATTAGAACCAAAAAACAAGCCAAACCAAATACTGATTTTTTTATAAACAGCTTAGATAGTTTCTTTTTCCTGAATTTCTTAAGTGCCAATAACCAGAAGATGATAAGAGTGGGAATAATCAGTAAACCCAGATAGTGGGATTGCAAAGTAAAAGCGAGCGAAATTCCAAGTATCGGGAGCCAATTTGTGTTTTCTTGACTCCAAACTTTCCATATGGAATACATTGAAAGAAGTGCAAAAAACGGCATAATATTCGGATTCCACGATGAATGAGAAAAAATAATTGCAGTCGGTGAAATTGCATAAAGTGTTGCAGCAATAATACCGGCCAACTTTCCAAACCAAAGACGGGTTATCCACCAAATAAAAGCGATTGTAGTAACCCCAAGGAGAGCAACCATCACCGCCGGTCCGACTGGAGAAAAACCTGCAATTAACAAAGGAATTGCCATCAGGTAATAATATAGGGGGCCAAGGTACATGCCTCCGACTGATGTTCCGGGCCCGATTAAAGGAGGGTGAAGCTCGGTAAAAATTCTTCTGACTAATATTACATCCCTCCCCTCATCCCCCAAAAAGGTCATATATTGGTCAATTTTAAAAATACGGAAAAATGCACCCACCAATAAAATAGCAGCTAAAATCCAAAATTCGGTAGGGTTATTTTTAATCCAACTTTTAATTTTCCGAAAAGTATTTCTTATTCCCATCGCAGTTTCTTCCATAATTTAAGGAGGTCTATAAAGCTCTCAATAATTACATTAAGCTTTCTACCGGTGCCTCTCCCTTTAGTTCTGGGGTAATGTGTGACTGCAGTCTCAGCTATCTTAAATCCTTTCTTTTTTGCTTTAATTAAAAGCTCGCTGCTTATAAACGCACCTCTGCTACTTTCCAGATGAGCAATACCTTCTATAACTTTTCTTGAAACAAGTTTAAAGCCGCAATCTATGTCGCGGACCTTAAGCCCGAAAAGAATATAAACAAGGGCTTCCCAAATTTTACTGGTAATTACTTTTGCGAAAGAAACTTTTCTTTTGTTATAAAAACCTATCACCATGTCAGCTCCCGTTTCCTGCTGTTTTTCAATAAACTTACTTATTTCTTTAAAATTGAACTGACCGTCTGAATCGATGAAAGAAATCCAATCATATTTGGAACTATAAAAACCTGTTTTTAAAGATGCCCCATATCCTGAATTTTTTTCATGACGGATTATTCTGACATTATTATTGGAATTTACTATTCTATTTACAATCTCATTTGTAGAATCGGAAGAGCCGTCGTCAACTATTATTAATTCCCATTTTTCGGCGTTGAGGTTTGCTGCTTCAATGGTATTTTGAATGACTTCTTGAATATTACCCTCTTCGTTATAGGTAGGAAGAAATACCGATAATTCCTTAATTTTAGTATCCACATACGAAGTCTAGCATATAGGGTTCCCCTCATGCTAATATCATTCTAATGAATAAGAAGTTCGGTAAATACTTGTTAATTTTAGCTTTTACTCTGATCCCTACAATTCTTGTTTGGCTACCGTTTTTTTTGAAATTTGATTCTTTCTGGGGTATCCCCCTTCCCAAAAACGGTATGGAAACAATTGTTGCTAATTACGACGGCCCCTTATATCTGGTTGCTGCAAAGACTTTATATAACAAAGTTCTTATCGGACAAAGTTTTCAGTTCCCGCTTCCCACTGAGTACTATGCTGCACATTTCCCACTATTTCCTCTTCTTATTAAAGCTTTTGGATTTTTCATTAATTATCCATACGCAATGCTTATCGTTACACTCATTTCCTCTTTCTTGGCAACACTCTTCTTTGAGAAACTTATATCTCAATTTGTCGATGAAAAAAGCGCAATGTTTTTAACTTTTGTTTTCTCGGTACTTCCGGCAAGATGGTTAATAGTCAGGTCGGTGGGTTCAGCGGATCCTCTTTTTGTCGCCGGTATCCTGGCTTCCGTTTATTTTTTCAGAAACAAAAAGTACTGGCAAGCCGGTATCTGGGGAGCTGTAGCTACATTTACAAAATCCCCCGGAATTCTACTTTTTGTAGCCTATGCAATTTCTTATCTTGTAGGTTTGATCAATAAAGACAAGCTTAATCATAGTCTCAAAAAGATCTATCCCCTTCTCTTAATTCCGGCAAGCCTGATTCTGGTCTTCGTGTTTTACAAAATAACGATGGGAGATTTTTTTGCATATTTCCATTCAGGTGACAATATCCATCTTGGCTTTTTACCTTTCCAGATATTTAATTATTCAGCACCTTGGGTCGGAACTTTTTGGCTGGAAGAAATAATCTTTATATATTTAATAGGGGCAGCGGGCGTTTATAAACTTATTGCAAAAAAGGAGACTGATTTGGCATGTTTCGCGGGTCTACTATTTCTCGTAATCCTCTTTGTTTCTCACAGGGATGTTTTGAGATATTTCCTACCTGCAGCACCTTTCCTTTTTGTAGCATTTTCAGATGTCTTGCTCAAAAAAGAATTTAAAATTGCTTTCGTAATTATATTGATTCCCATCTATCTATATTCCCTTGCCTTCATTTCCCAAAATGTAATGCCTATCAGCAATTGGGCCCCCTTCCTCTAAGGGCTTATGTTGGGTTGAAAACGAAGCGTGGGTTTTTCCTGATTTTTACGACTAATAGATTATCCATGGAAGTGCCTAGATACTGGCGGCAGCAGTCACAGAGATATAGCTTAGTCGGCAATATTTGTGGTAATTGCGACGAAAAACATTTCCCCCCAAGAGATGTTTGTCCGGATTGTGGAGCAGCAGAATCAGGCAAAGTTCTTCCATCCGCAAGTATAAATATTGAACGCACGATAAGACAAAACAGCGACACGTTTAATCAGTCGATAAGAATTACCAATCCCGAGTACAACGGGATTCCAAAAAATCCAAATGAAAGAGATGTGGTACCCCATTCTCAAACTCTAAAGGACGAAACACTGGTCGGCGTAAATGAAATTCCCGTTAAAATTAAGGAACAGATCATATATAGCGCCTCACTATTACCTGCCGATTAACCCTCTGAAGTTTTAATTTCTATTCAAGATCTTCGGAAGTTTCCATGTCTTCCAAATAAGCAGAGCTTGTCAGTCTCTCTTGAAAAATTTTGGAATTTTCCAAGTTCGCCAGATGAATAAATTGTAGACAATGTAATTATACGGAACCACTACCAAGAAAAGGGCAAATAATAACCCCGCAAGACGAATTAAAGAAGTGTCGCCAAAAAGAGTTGTCGCTCCGTTGACCACAAGGGGTTGAACTATAACAGCCCAATAAGTGGTTAATCCCATACGCTTTAAAAATTCCAAACCCAAATAATTAACCAAAAAACCGGTAAAACCAACAACTCCGAACTTGATAAATCTCTGCTTGTCTTTAATCCCCAAAATGATAGCGAGCTTAAAAGTTGCCACCATTTCTTTCCAGTTAAATTTAGATTTATCTTTTGTGCGGGAAGCAAACTCAAGAGGAACTTCCACGGTTTTTTTGGAATTTTTCAATGATTGATAAAGAAGGTCAACTTTGTAAGCAAATTTATCCAGGTCGCGTAGCTTCACCAATTCAATTTTGTCCAAAACCCCGCGCACTTTTGACAACCTAAAACCGGTAGTCAGATCATGAATTTTAAAATTAAGTAGGACCGTCCTAATAAATAAATTTCCAAAAAAACTAATTGCCTTACGGCTGGCCGCCCACTCTTTCGGGACCGAACCGCCCTCAATGTAACGACTTCCGATAACATATTCAGCGCCGCTAAGGTACGCCTCAACCATTGGCTTGACGAATCGCGGAGGATGCTGAAAATCGGCATCCATTTCCAAAATTGCATCGGCTTTAAGTTCATCTATTGCGTATTGCATGCCACTAACATACGCCCAACCAAGACCGGAATTCTTTTGCTGAATAATGTGGACATTGTTGTACTTTTTGGAAGCATCCTCTGCGGCTTCTGCTGTGCCGTCGGTCGAGTGGTTGTCTACGATAAGAAGCTGCATGTCCGCACCAATCTTCGGAAACTCGTCTTGGGTAAGCACTTCCACCATGCTTTTAATATTCTCGACTTCGTTCCAAGCCGGCATCACGATTACCACTTTCTCCATACAATTAACTTTATCTCAAAGTCCCGAATATTTACAGTGTCAATCTTTATGTTTCATTATCTCCCTGGTAAAATACAGGGACTATGATGAAAATTGACGTTTTGACCCTTTTTCCAAATATGTTTATGGAGGTATTCGGAACCTCAATTATTAAACGTGCCCAAAGCAAGGGCCTTTTGGAAGTAAAGGTCCATGATCTGAGAGATTGGGGTGAAGGTGAGAGAAGAAATGTTGACGACAGACCTTACGGAGGTGGTGTCGGAATGATTATGCGTGTAGACATCATTGACGCAGCAATACAAAAACTCAAATCTAAAAATTCCAAGGTAGTAATACTTGACGCTACAGGTGAAAGATATACGCAAAAAAAGGCTCAAAAACTTTCTAAAGAAGAACATCTTATTCTTGTTGCCGGACACTATGAAGGTGTTGATCATAGAGTTCACGAACACCTCGCTGATGAAGTCATTTCAATCGGTGATTATGTGCTGACAGGTGGAGAGATTCCTTCTATGGTTTTGGTTGATTCTGTCATTCGACTTATTCCCGGGGTCTTAGGTAAGGATGAATCTTCAGCCGACGAATCCCATAAAGAGCCCGGTTATCTTGAGTACCCACAATATACGAGGCCGGAAAAATATAAAAACTGGGATGTTCCCAAAATATTACTTTCCG
>LCBU01000039.1 GCA_000997405.1 Candidatus Woesebacteria bacterium GW2011_GWA1_41_7
CCGCCAAATTGTATTTTTCCGGCTCTCTCAACGCATCGTCCAAAGACGCGAGATGGCAAGGGCTTTTCAATTTAGAATTGAAAAAAAGAGTTAAAAGCCGGCTTGCCAGATACAGGCTGAAAAAAATTGCCGAACCCGCCAATAACAAACGCGAGATTTCTCTTGAAAATTTTTCCGGCTGGGGCAAAAATCCGTAAAGAAAAGCCAGAAACGAGAGGAGAAAAAACAAAAGAAATAATCCTTTCAGAAAACCGGCCAATCTAAAAAATGGCTCCCATTTGACCGCCCGATAAATCCCTGATTTTTGTAATTCAAGAACAAGCATAATCAGATTAAAATTTTGAATCCGAAAATCAATCCGGACGCTAAAAGAACCGGCAAAGCCAGCCAAGCTGAAATGACAATCAGGCCGGCGAAAATTATTAAAATTTCCGTTAGCAGGCCGGCAACGATAAAAATAGTCCTGGCAAAGGCTCCTAAAATACGGGAAATCAGATTGGAAAAAAACACTTCCAGACAACTTCAGCCTGAAATGTTTTTAGAGGAACCGGGAAAAACAAAACTGGTCGGTCTGCTGAATCTCGGAGAACCCGAAAACTTTGTAAACCTGGATCCCGGTGAGGATGTAAAACTGGCAGCATATTCCCACAGGGTTTCGGTAACGACTAACGACGGAAAATACATCGGTCGACTTCCTGATGATATTTCAGCAAAATTGAAATATTTAATAAAAGGTGGAAATAAATATCAGGCACTCATAAAATCGGTAAGTCCAAAGGAGATTACTGTTTTTGTTAGGGAACTTGAAAAGGGACCGGGGATGGAAGGCTCCCCGTCTTTTGCTCCGGAAAAAATTGATTACGTTTCCTTTACGCCACCGGAACTGGTTCACAGTGACACTCCGAGTGTTGAAACTACTGAGGAAATTCCGGAAGAATAATCTTTAAAACCTTTCCGCAAACCTTTTCCCTATTTCGATATCTAAATCAAAAGACGTCTCCCCGCTTCCGATTTTACATGAGAATAAATTTGAAATCTTTTTAACAGCTTCCTGACTTACACCGGTAACTACACAGTCTATGTCTTCAGAAACTGTTTTTTTCTCGATAGAAACGACTTTCCCCCCAATTACCTGCAAAATTTCTCCCAACTTTTCCGATATTCCCGGCGAACCTGTAGCATCGGTAATCTTTACTTTTATATTTTTGTCTCCTATCACATTGTCTGTAAAATATATCGTCAGACGCTGTGAAATGGGTCCTGTCAGGACATATCCGGCTTGCCCGTCCTCCAGTGTGCCTTTATCCAAAAAACGGCTCTTCCCGAGATCTATAACCGACTTTCCAATTTCCTGAACCCTAAGGACAAAGAGCCCGGCCTGCAACCTATCACCAAATGAGATATTTGTTGACCCCGGTAAAAAAATAAAATTTAAGATATTCGCTAGGTTTCCACTACCCCACCCCGGGGGTTTTTCACTCCAAAGAAAAACCGGGAAAAGAAAATTTTGAGTAACCGTTTCTGCAAGAAGGTCTCCCTTGATCTTTTCATTTACTCCCAACTGCCAGACATTTTTAATTCTGAAGGTCCCGTAATTTCTGGCAACTTCGACCTGAGTGTCCCCCGGAATCACTATTGTTGTAACTTCCGAAAGTACCGGATCCAAGACCGTAACCTCTATATCTCCACCCTCTCCCTTGTAAACCAAAGACACTTTGTCTTTTCCATTCCAGAGACGGGTAGTTCCTTTAAGAAACAGATAACAAACAAGAAGGAGTACAAGTGGAAGGAGTAACTTAACAAATGAAAAACCTTTTTTATCCTTGTTACTTTTACGTGCAGTATGAGCCTGTTTTCGTGCTCTATAAGCTTGTCTTCGGGCAGATTTCATTTCTTGTTTTTAACGGTTACGTGACAACCTCAAACTTTTAGTTACAGCTGAAATTTCTTCCTTACTTTTACCCATAGAACTAAATACACTTTTCACTATCGCAAGAGCTGCTTCGAATTCCGGCTGAACAACTTTATCAACCCGCAAGTCCTTGAGCTTTTCCCAATCAGAATCCTGATGGGCTCTGGAAATAATCTTGGTGGCAGGAGCAACAGTTTGAACATATGCAATCAAGGTCTCTTGGGCAACCCTATCGGGAATTGCCAAGATTACGGCTTTTGAATACCTCACACCAACCGCTTCCAAGACCTCCGGCTCTGTGGGATCGCCATAAAGAACAGGAATGCCGCCTACCGAAAGTTCCTGAACGATTGTTTGATTGTATTCAACAACAACAAACGGAACACCAAAGCTCTGCAGAGCTTTCCCTATCCACTTACCCACCCTACCATAGCCACAGATAATTATATGATCCCGAAACCCTTCCGCTTCGATACTATGTTTTTCGCCTGCAGAAAAAAGCTTTGCCAAGCCCGGACGGTTATTGGTAAGAATTTTCATTTTTCTCCAAAAAGGAAGAATTAGGTTATACAAAATCGGAGAAACAACCAGCGTTAATAGGGTTACGGAAATTCCAATTGATGTTTCTATAAAAGTTAATAGGTTAAGCGCCAATGCCCCGGAAAAAATAACGAAGGCGAATTCTCCCACCTGGGCAAGGGCGAAGCTGTTTGCAATAGCAGTTTTCCCACGGTAACCAAAGACAAAGCTAATAATAAAAACAATTACTATTTTTAACAGTAGAACTATTGCAGTGAGTGCCAAAATAAGACCAATGTTTGAAATAACAACGGAGGGGGTCACCATAAATCCCAAAGTCACAAAGAAGAGTGCAACAAAAATGTCTCTTAGAGGCCTTGTCTCTGCAAAGATTGCATGATCTTCCTGACTGCCTGAAATAACAACTCCGGCCAAAAATGCTCCTAGAGCCGGCGAGATTCCAAAATAAGATGTAACGGCGGCTGTCCCTAGAGCCAGCGCGATTGATGCCAAAAGCAAAATTTCTCTGGAATTTATTGCCGCAAGTCGATGGATTATCAATGGGACCAGTTTTTTACCCAAGAAAACTACTCCCAGAATTACCAGTGCGCCTTTTCCAAGCGCAAGTAAAATTCCACCGGCCGCACTTCCACTTTCCCCTGCCAAAAACGGCAAGACAACCATCATGGGAACCACCGCCAAATCCTGTACCAAAAGCCAACCAAAAATTATTCCTCCATGGATAGTATCCAACTCCCCCTTATCCCCCAAAATTTTTACAATAACGGCAGTTGAAGAAACAGAAAAACCAAGCGACAGAACAAGTGCTGCGACTGTAGATAAGTGAAAAAGACTGAGAATCAGATAAGAGAAAAATACCGTTAAGACAATTTGTATCAGTGACCCCAAAACGGCAATTTTAAGATATCTGGAAAGTCTATCAAACGAAAGTTCCAAACCGATTGAAAAAAGAAGCAATATAATTCCGACATCGGCCAAAGAGGAAACTTGCCTAAAATTCGAGGGAAGAATGGCACCTACAATAATACCGGCAATAATATAGCCGACCAAACTGGGAAGCCTCAAAAGTTTCGCAATAAATCCACCCAAGCAAGCTGCTACAATAATAAAGAAGAGGCCCAGTATGAGATCCATTAATTCAGTGTATGATCTACTTCACTTCGTGTAAAGTAGATGTGAAAGAGAAAAATTTGATAATATATAAATATACGTAAATGGTAGTTCCGGAATTTTTTACAAGGTTTTTGGTTTCAATATTCTTTTTAATAATTTCAGCGTACTTATTGTTGAAATTTTCTGAAAAGCTTTCTTCCAGAATCAAAATATCCCCTCTGATCATTGGCGTAACTTTAGTAGCCATAGGGACCTCCCTACCCGAAACATTTGTTGCCATATCCTCCATTATTCAAGGTGCTCCTCTTATATCGTTCGGTGACATAATCGGCTCAAGTATTGTTAATATTTGTCTTATATTGGGAGTCAACATCCTCTTATTCCCTATTCGCATCGGCACATCAAAAACACAAAAGAACAATTTGATTTTACTCATAATTACGGCTATTTTCATTTCTCTCTTCTTCCTTCCGGACGATATTGGGAAAATTCTTGGGGTTGCCCTTATTATTTTCTATTTAATATTTTTCGTCACCGAAATTATCTGGGGTAAGGAAGGTAGTAACCACGAAGACAAAAAAACATTAGCCAAACTTGAGAAAGGTAAAGGTAACCCGATTGTTTATCTTTCGGGAATCTTTTTATCAATAGGTGGCCTTATTATCAGTAGTAAATATTTGGTAGCCTCGGTAATCGATATTTCGAAGGCATTTAATATCAATCAGGAACTAATCGGACTTTCACTGGTGGCACTTGGTACTTCACTCCCCGAACTGGCTGCAGCAATATCGTCAGGGATTAAAAAGGATTGGAAACTTTTATACGGAGATATCCAGGGAAGTAATATTTTCAATCTTTCGATAATCGGGGCGATTCTTATTATCTTTGGCGGTAGCGGCTATACCATCGATGTCTTCTCACTAATATTCATGGCTCTGACAATAGTTAGCGTCGTAATACTAAGCCACAAATACATGGGTACAAATATTCCCCGTGGATATGGTATTTTATACATACTCATCTACGTATTTTATTTATTTAAAATTTACAAATTCTGAAGTACTTTATTTAACTCCCCGGGCAAATTCGAAGAAAATTCAACAGGCTTACCCGTTACCGGATGAATAAATTTAATGGAAGCAGCGTGCAGAAACAATCTTGGGCACCAAACTCTATCGTTCCTTGCGGTTTTTCTGCCTGCATAAAATTCATCCGCAACAATTGCGTGTCCCAGATGTTTACAGTGAATTCTGATTTGGTGTGTTCTTCCTGTTTTCGGATAAAACTCAACCAAACTATGTCCTGCATTATTTCCCGGAAAAAATTCTTTAACCTTGTAGGTAGTACACGAATCCCTACCCCCGGCGATTACTCCAAAACGGTCACGTCTCCAGGGAAGCCTTCCCACAGGAACGCTTACTTCACCCTCCTCCGGAGTGAGTTTTCCATGAACCAGAGCTATATAAGTTTTACTTACTTCGCGTTTTTTGAATTCGGACTGAAGTTTGGTAAAGGATTCCTTGTTCTTGGCCACCACCATTACCCCACTGGTCTCCTTATCGAGCCTGTGAACTATACCACTACGATAGAGGCTATCACCCACAAGCGGATAGTCAAATTTTTTCAACCAAGCTTGCAAAACCGGTTGATCCTTTGTTGTCGTAGCCTCATTTACAATCCAACCTGAAGGTTTATCGATAACAAAAAAGGAGTCGTCTTCGTAAATTATTTTGGGCTCCATATTCGTATTTTACCATGGCTATGGCAAACTTGTTTTACCATGGCT
>LCBU01000040.1 GCA_000997405.1 Candidatus Woesebacteria bacterium GW2011_GWA1_41_7
TTCCCAACAAAGAAATGGTATTGGGTTGCTACTATCTCACAACCCTGGATATTTCTTCAGATACGAAAGACGAAAAAGATTTGTACGCGTATTCTGACGAGAACGAGCTTGTCTTTGCCTACCAATCCGGCAAGGTCGGGCTTCGATCCTCAGTACGGCTCCATGTGGGTGGTGCGTGGATTATCACGAGTGTCGGCCGCGTTCTATTTAATGAAGCATTGCCTAGTGAACTACGGTTTTTCAATACTCCGGTAAAAGCAGCGACGATTAAATCTATTATTACTCGGGCGCTGGGCATGTATACGAAAGAAGAAGTCGTTGCTACCATTGATGCCATTAAAAATATCGGCTTTATGGGAGCGACGCTGTGCGGCGGACTTTCCGTTTCCGTCTTTGATTGCGTCATGGTAGAGGAAAAACAAACGATCGTCAAAGAGGCAGAGGAGAAGGTTAAAGAGGTGGATCAAAATTACCAGCAGGGGCTGATTACTCTTGAAGAAAAAAAGCGACTATCTAACGAAATTTGGATTGAAGTGACCGAGCGGATTGCCGACGTGACCTGGAGCCGCATGAAGAGAGATAATCCAGTAAAAATGATCATCGACTCCGGAGGCGCTCGCGCTTCCAAGGACCAGCTCAAACAACTCTCCGCAATCAAAGGATTAGTCGTTGATCCGCTGGGTAAAATTGTGGAGTTGCCGACGAAGAGTAACTATCGTGAGGGCCTGTCGATCTTTGAATACGTAACGAGCACTCGCGGATCCAGAAAGGGTCTTACCGATACCGCTATTAAAACGGCAGACGCAGGTTATCTAACCAGAAGGCTTGTTGATGTAGCCCACGATCTTATTGTGAGACTTGACGATTGTGGTACCAAGGATGGTCAGGAAATCAGAAAAGACTTAAGACCTCAATCGTTCGCATCCAGAATTTTTGGTAGGTTTGCTGCAAAAGATATTGTTGGCAAGGACGGTAAAACAGTAATCATACCCTCGGGTGAAATGATTGATCAGGAAGCCGCTAAAAAGATTGATGAGTCAGGCATAATTTCGATTTCGGTCAGATCTCCACTCACTTGTCAGGCCAGGCATGGAATTTGTGCAAAATGTTACGGTTGGGATCTTGGCACCAAGTCTTTGGTTGAAATAGGAATGCCGGTCGGAGTTGTTGCAGCCCAGTCTATCGGAGAGCCCGGAACACAGCTTACTCTTCGTACAAAGCACGCTGCAGGTGTGGTCGGAGTTGACGTTACCCAAGGTCTCCCTCGTGTTGAAGAGCTTGTTGAGGCCAGACTTCCTAAAGTAGTTTCGGCACTTTCTGAAATTACAGGTAAAGCACGAATTTCTGAAACCGACGAAGGTTGGAAAGTTACGATAACTTCGAAAGGAACGCCAAAGGAAGAGAAAGAGTATATTATTCCTAAAACTTTAGAGCTTGCGATAGAAGACGGAGAATTGGTAGATGCCGGTCGAGCTCTCGCAAAGGGAGCGCTCGACATCAAAGATATTCTTTCTATTAAAGGCCTTAGACCGGCACAAGAGTATATTGTTAATGAAATTCAGAAAGTTTATGAATCACAGGGAATTCCGATTAACGACAAACACGTTGAAGTCATTGTCAGAAAAATGAGTGATGAAGTCAGAATAGTTACCACAGGAGACACACCATTCCTTCCCGGTGAATTAACGTCACGTGCCAATTTTGACGAAGAGAACGAAAAAGTATTGGCAGCAGGTGGAGAACCGGCCAGCGCACAGCAGGTTGTCTTGGGTATCACAAGACGCGCACTTTATACTGACAGCTGGCTTTCAGCCGCATCATTCGAGCAAACCACCGATGTATTAACGGAAGCCTCGCTATTGAAAAAGAATTCTCAGAAAGACCAAAACAACGGCTTTAAAAAGGTGGTTTAATGCAAAAACAAGAAAGTTTTCAGACAGCCACTCGGCTTTCAAAAGAGGTGTGGTTTTGGCAGTTCGTACAATGACTCCCAAAAAACCAAATTCTGCACTTCGTAAGGTTGCAAGAGTTAGACTCTCCAACAAACAAGAAATTACAGCTTACATTCCCGGCGAAGGCCACGAACTTGCAGAGCATTCAATTGTTATGATTAGGGGAGGACGTGTTAAAGATCTTCCAGGTGTAAAATACCATGTGGTTAGGGGAAGATATGACACGACCGGAGTTTCCGGCAGACAAAGAGGCAGAAGCAGATATGGTGCAAAGAAAAGTCAGGGAGGAGCTAAATAATGTCAAGAAAAGGTACAACCAAAATAAGAGTCGTAGAACCCGATGCTATTTATGGAAGCAGGCTTTTAACCAAACTCATAAACAGGAGTATGTTTGATGGCAAAAAGTCGGTTGCCAAGCGTGAGATTTATGAGGCACTTGAGACGATCGAGGAAAAAACAGGAAGCGATCCTTTGCAAGTTTTTAATCAGGCCATCGAAAACATTAAACCCACCATGGAAGTTCGCCCAAAGCGTATCGGGGGAGCAGCCTATCAGGTTCCGCAGCCGGTTCGTGGAATAAGACGTGAGTCCTTGGCGATAAGGTGGTTGGTTTTGGCAGCAAATTCCAGGGCTAATTCAGAATTTCACACATACAGTGCAAAATTGTCAACCGAAATTATGGATGCAGCAAAAGGTGAAGGATTAGCTGTCAAGAAAAGGACAGACATGGAGAGAGTTGCAGAGGCGAACAAGGCATTCAGTCATTTTCGCTGGTAGTGCTTTTAAAGTTACCTCGTTTAGTATTTATCATTTCTAATTTATAATTTAGTGTCATGGCAGAAATAGCAAAGAAAAAGGCTAGCATAGTGGTTACTGCGACAAAGGATCGCAATGTTTCCTATGAAAAAATTAGAAACATTGGAATTATTGCACATATTGACGCCGGAAAAACCACCACCACAGAGAGACTTCTTTTTGAAACAGGCAGAACCTACAAATTGGGATCGGTAGATGAAGGCACAACCGTTACCGACTGGATGGCACAAGAAAGGGAGCGTGGTATAACAATCGTTTCTGCTGCAATTACAGCCTTCTGGGACATAAAAGAAAGTACATCAGTTGAGGCGGGACATTACAGAATTAACATCATTGATACACCAGGTCATATCGATTTTACAGCGGAAGTTGAGAGAAGTTTGAGAGTGTTGGACGGTGCTTTGATGGTTTTTGATGGTAGAACAGGAGTCGAATCCCAGTCAGAGACTGTTTGGAGACAGGCTGACAAATATAACGTCCCAAGGATTTGTGTTCTTAATAAGTTAAACCTTATAGGTGCTGATTTTGAATCTTCAATTAAATCGATTAGGGAAAGACTCAGGGCAAACGCATCACCCGTTGTGGTTCCGATAGGTTTGGAACACGACCATAGGGGTGTCGTTGATCTCATCAGGATGAAAGCATTCACTTTCAAGGCTGTTGAGGACCATGCACTTACTGAAGAGGAAATTCCGGCTGATCTTCTCGAAACGGCCAAAAAATATAGAGCTGAACTTATTGAAAAAGTTTCCGAGTTTGATGATGAAGCTTTGAACTTGTTCCTTGAAGGTAAAGAACCTGATGAAAAAATCCTAAAAAGGGCAATAAGAAAAGGTGTCATTACAGGAAAATTCTTCCCGGTATTCGGAGGAGACAATAGGACAGCAGAAAGTCAGCTTTTATTGAATGGTGTCGTTGAATATTTACCTTCTCCAACAGATCTTCCTCCCGTAAAGGGAATTAATCCTAAAACAGGTGGTGAGGATATACGCGAAAGGAAAAACGAAGCCCCGTTGAGCGCACTGGCCTTCAAGGTTATGACAGATCCCCACGTGGGACGTTTGGTTTACATGAGGGTTTATTCAGGATCAATCAAAGCAGGACAGGAAGTTTATAACGCTTCTAAACAAAAAAATGAAAGAATCGGTAAATTGGTCTTGCTGCATGCCGACCAAAGGGAACTTATAGAAGAGGCTTATGCAGGAGAGATAGTTGCAGTCGTAGGAGTTAAAGAAACTTCGACGGGGGACACGATTTGTGATCCGGGGCACACAATAGTTCTTGAATCCATCAGTTTCCCTGAGCCTGTCATTTCATTGGCAATTGAGCCTGCCACAAAGAGCGATCAGGAAAAAATGGGAATCGCATTAAATAAACTTTCAGATGAGGATCCAACCTTTAGAATAAAAAGCAATCCGGAAACAGGACAAACCATTATTTCCGGAATGGGAGAGCTTCAACTTGAGGTGTTGGTAGACAGAATGAAGAGAGAATTTAACGTTGTGGCCAATACCGGTGCCCCCCAGGTCGCTTACAAAGAGACGGTCAAAAAGATTGGCGAGGGAGAAGGGAAGTATATCAGGCAAACCGGTGGTCGTGGGCAATATGGTCACTGCCTACTTCGCCTTGAACCTCTCGGAAGAGGTGAGGGATTTGAGTTCAAAAGCGAAATTAAGGGTGGAGCAATTCCTCAGGAATATGTTCCTGCCATTGAAAAAGGAATCAAAGAAAAAATGGAAAATGGTGTTATGGCAGGTTTCCCAATGGTAGACATGAGAGCTGTCGTTTACGACGGAAGTTACCACGATGTCGATTCTTCAGAAATGGCGTTCAAGATTGCCGGATCAATGGCTTTGGAGGATGCATTTAAGCATTCCGACCCAATACTTCTTGAGCCAATCATGAAAGTTGAAGTATTTACCCCCGGTGAATATATGGGAGATGTTATAGGAGACCTTTCCAGTAAGCGTGCCCAAGTTTCAGGATCTGAGGAAAAAGCAGGTGAAACCGTGATTTACGCGCAGGCACCTTTGGAAGAGCTTTCCGGTTACGCAACAAAGTTGAGATCACTTACCCAAGGTCGTGCCAGAGCATACGTTGAACCGTCCCATTATGATGAAGTCCCGTCTCATATTGCTGCTCAAGTAGTAGCAAAGAGCGGAAAGGTCGAAATGCCCAGAGGATAAAATGCTTGTTGACACGGCTTTTTAGCCTCAGGTATAATACACTACATGAGGGCGATTTGCCCTTGTATTTTTTCAGAGAGAATATATAATTAACAAACATGGCAGGCGAAGCAAAACAACATTTTGAGAGGACAAAACCACACGTAAATATTGGTACTATTGGTCACGTTGACCACGGTAAAACAACTCTTACCTCAGCCATTACTATAGTTTTGGCCAAGAAAGGTTTAGCCATAGCCAAGAAATACGAGGATATTGACAGTGCTCCCGAAGAAAAAGAAAGAGGAGTCACCATTAATCTTTCCCATCAAGAATATCAAACCGAAAAAAGGCATTATGCCCATATCGATGCTCCTGGTCATGCTGATTACATTAAGAACATGATCACCGGTGCTGCTCAGATGGACGGAGCAATTTTGGTTGTATCCGCAGCCGATGGCCCAATGCCTCAAACCCGTGAGCACGTAATTTTAGCCAAACAGGTTAACGTTCCGGCAATCGTAGTTTTCCTCAACAAATGTGACATGGTAACTGACACCGAACTTATTGATTTAGTTGAAGCTGATGTCCGAGAACTTCTTAAGAAATATGGATACCCGGGTGATGAAGTACCTGTTATAAGAGGATCAGCTCTTAAAGCAGTTGAGGGTGATGCTGAGGCTGAGAAGAAAATTGAGGAACTTATGGCCGCAGTTGACAGTTACATTCCGGATCCTGTTCGTGAAATAGACAAGCCTTTCTTAATGGCTGTTGAGGACGTATTTACAATTCAAGGCCGAGGTACAGTGGTCACAGGAAGAGTTGATAGAGGAATTATCAAGGTAAACGAAGAAGTTGAAATAGTAGGTCTTAAAGCAACTCAAAAATCAGTTGCAACAGGATTGGAAATGTTCAGAAAAACACTAGACGAGGCTCAGGCAGGAGATAACGTCGGAATACTTCTCCGCGGAGTAGAGAAAGAACAAGTCGAAAGAGGTCAGGTTCTTGCAAAATCCGGATCACTTACTCCTCACACAGATTTTGAAGCAGAAGTTTATATTTTGAGCAAAGAAGAGGGAGGACGACACACACCGTTCTTCACGGGTTATAAGCCACAGTTTTATATTAAGACGGCTGATATTACCGGCGAGGCCACACTTCCTGAAGGAATTGAAATGGTCATGCCTGGTGACAATGCCAAGATGACTGTTAAACTTATCCAACCGGTAGCTATAGAAGAAGGATTCAGATTTGCAATTCGTGAGGGTGGACACACCGTAGGAGACGGAGTCATCACCAAGATAATTAAGTAATACGCCAAGGTGGCGTAAAGCACATTAACCTTAGATGGCAAGCTCAAGACTTAGAGTAAAACTCAAAAGTTACGATCATAGAGTAGTTGACGAGGCGGCAGCAAAGATAGTCGATACCGCTTTAGCTACTGGTGCAAAAATTATAGGACCGATACCTCTTCCTACAAAAAGAAGCTTAATGGCCATCAAGGAATCTCCATTTACAGATAAAGACGCACAGGAACATTTCGAGGTTTTAGTGCATAAAAGACTGATTGATATTATTGATCCCAGTGCACGCACAGTTGATTCTTTGGGAAATTTGGATCTTCCGGCAGGCGTAAGTATCGAAATCAAAATGTAACGCCAGTTACATTTTTCGAACGCCGAGTGCTCCGTCAATAACGCCCCATGAGTCGTATTCGAATAGAATTGAAAAGACGAATGGTAAGTTTGACTGGGGCCGGAGTCAGTATTGAGATCAAGATGTAAGGTTATTAAATTTATTTCATCCCTCGCTAGCGCTCATGTTTTTTTGAAATTGTTGTAAATTTTGTTCCCTTTAGGTTTACTTTACAGGATAAAGGACTATCCACAACGATTGAGGCTCTCCAAAAATAGTTAAAGATTTTAATTGGCAAAATAGGCTCAAAATATTTTAGATATGGCCTTAATTTTCTTGCCAGATCCCAAACAAATTTTGGAACCTTGATTTGAAAAATTTCGGCCAGGGTTAAATTTTCTACTGCAATTGAAGTAATTTTTGCCGGTTTTTGAGCGGCGTCAAGAATAAACCTCGCTGCATCCTCGACATTAATTAAAGCCACTTTTCCGGGCCAATTTAGTCTCGAAAAAATTGAATTTTTATCGACCAAACTTTTCAAAAAATTCAAAAAGCTGTTTTTTCGGGGGTTATCTCCCCAAACAGTCGGAAGTCTTATGATTGTTAATTTAAAACCTTTCTTTTTAGATTCTGCCAGAAGCATCTTTTCGGCTTCAAGTTTTGTTTCTCCGTATTTATTGTTTATTGCCGGTTTTGTCTTTTCGCTTATGGGATTTTTAGTATCGTGCCTATCTGAAAAAATTGCCTGGGAACAGGTAAAGATAAAATGCGTTTTTGGTCCGATTTCGCTAAGTGCATTGAGAAGATTTCTGGTGCCCAAGTCGTTACACCTTTGATCGCGTTTACTTGTGTCGGTTGCAGCGGCCAAGTGAAAAACGAGATTTGGGTTTTTCGGAACCTTTCCAAGACCCCTTCCGGAAACTAAGTCATGTCTTTTTTTGTCCAGAATAAATACGTCTTTTTTAGGGTATTCTTTCTTGATTAGTGGTAAAAGTTTCTTTCCTATAAAACCCGACGCCCCTGTTATAAGTATCATATTTTTCAGAGTATAATACTTTCGAATGCGTGAAAAAATAACGAAACATAAATGGTTTTTGTTGAGTCTTATTTTGGCCGTATTATTGGCATTTTATAGATTTAACCAAGGAGTCATCCAGCAAGATAATTACATGGAGTATGCCAGACACTTGCCTTTTGAGGTGGGTAAAATCTCCTTTTATGATTCCAGACTTTTGCCCGGGCTACCAATTTTGATTTATTTGTTACATTTTTTAACAGGGGATATCTATGTGGCCGGTTACCTTTTAATGTTCATTTTTTTTGGTGGCTCATATTTATTGTTATACAAATTAACCCACTCACCTTTAAGTTTCGTGCCGCTTATTTTTCCCCCGATACTCCTAAACCTGGCTTCATTAATCGATACGGAATATCCTTTTATATTTCTAATAGTTTTATCTTACTTTTTAACTAAGAGTAAGAATTTTAAATGGGCGTTTTTAATAATAGGCATATCCGTATGGTTCAGACTGGCCGGTTTAGCAGTTCTTGCCGGAGTTTTTATTTATATGGCTTTGAAGAAAAAGTTTGGTAAATTTTTATTAAATTTACCCTATTTTGTGATGCCGGTATTGTTACTTACGCTTTACAATATTTATTTTTACGGTTCCGGCAACCCCTTCTACCAGCTTTTTACTTATCAAGCACTACATCCGGAAAGAATCAGTATGGGGATTGTCCAGTTGGGACAAGATGTGTTAAGAGCGTTCAGGTGGCAGTGGTACAGAATTCTTGTTTCAGGCATTTTTTATATTTTTGTGTATTTCTATCTCTATCTCAAATCATTTAAAAATAAAACTTTGGAATTTTGGATAATAAGTTCTATATATTTATTCACATTAACCGTTAACCTGGTTCCTTTCTTGGAGAATTTGGGAAGATATTTGGCTCCGACAATACCGCTTTTTTGGCTAATGTTTCACTCAAAATTAAAAAGTTCAAATATTTTATACCTGGCGCTTCCGATATCTGTTTTAGCTGTATTTTTGTGAGTACTTACCAAAAAATAAATATTCATTCCCCACATGATCAGCGTTCCATAAAATTGATTTGAAAGAAGAATGGTGGGGTAAAGATCCGGTTTTTTGAAGTTCCAACTGACCAGGAAATAGGCAATAGTAAGGAGTCCCAGAAGTATAATTCTTTTTGATTTAATGACTCGGAAAAATAAAACTATAGAAGGGAAAATGAGCCAGACAAAGTGATGTTGCCAGGAAGTAGTATCAAATAAAAGCAAGGTAATAATGAAAAGCGAAAGAACCAAATCTTGACCTTTCTTTTTTATTGCCATAATTACAGGCAAAACAATGAGTGCAATTGTTGTAACCAAATTAAGATAAATTCTTGCATTAATGTTACTTATGAATCTTGAAATGAAACTGACAACCCCCTGGTTGACATAAGCCTCACGGCCTGCAAAATTTGAAAGAGGGACTATTCCGGTTTCAAACCACGAAATCCAGATATCCAAAGGCCAAAATATTAAAGTAGAAACAGCCAAAAGAGTGACAAGAAGCACGCTTGCCAGAACGGTTTTCCAGGATTTTTTTAAGACAAAAAACAAAAGGAAGAATACAAAAATCGGTTTTAGGGCAATTGCGATACTTAAAGATACACCCGCCCAAAGAAAATTATTTTTTCTGTCCAGGTAGACCCCCAGAAGCAATAGAAAAAGAACAATCGGGTTAATCTGCCCCATTCCCAGAGAAAACTTTGTCGGAAAAGACATTAAGGTTAGTCCCAAAAAAAGGAGGAAATAATGCCAGGCGGCCTTTTTTGCAGTTAGCTTTAAAGACAAAAAAACGGATCCCAAAATTGAAGCGAAGGAAATAAAAGTAAAAACGGCCAGGGCTTTTTGATAAGAAAGAAAACCCAGGGGTAAATAAAATATCTCGCTTATCGGAGGATAAGCGTTGGGGGTGTAAATTGTTGGGTTTGTGTATGGATTTTTGCCCACCAGCATGTCTTTCGCAGAAATCCACAACACTCCGAAGTCGGGGGCGGACGTAGATATAATTCTATAAAGATTTCCTAAAATCAGGGTAAAGCAGGTCATAAAAAAAGCCAAAACCACGATTTTTTTAAAGGTTTTTGTCACATCGCGATTTTAACATAATTATTGTTTTTTTATGCCAAATACTCTTTAATAATATCTTAGATATGGGGAAGGAACTGCCTAGTGATGCTGCGGGATATGTAGAAAAACGTTTGTCTTGGGAAAAATATTTAGGCTGTGACAGCGAGGTTGCCATTGAGGCGTATAAGATCTATCTAAATAGGGCTGCAAAGGGGAAAGAAGGGACAGAGGAACAGGATTGGATTAGGGCTGAGAGCATTGTAAGAAACAGGTTTGCGAGGGAGCTTATTCATAAATTGACCACCTAGCTTGCTAAGGATTTTGACTTCTGGTATAATTCCCCTCATAACAATATGGTGGTTATGATTACAGTCAGCCACACAGACAGTCTTCTCTAGGATGCTTCGTAGCGCCTTAAGAAGGCGCCTTTTGTTTAATGTCCACCCGGCTTTTTATAGGTCGTGTAGGATTCACAACAAGCATGATTAATACTATTTTAGGATCTAAAGGTGTAAACAGTCAGACCTTCGTTGAAGGTCTGAGAATTCCCGTTACAAAAGTAATGGCGGGACCTTGTGTTGTGACACAAATTAAGAAAATGGACAAAGATGGGTACTGGGCAGTCCAGCTAGGTTTTTCCTCAAAGAAGGCTAAAAACACCTCGAAATCTCTCCAAGGACATTTAAAAGAAACCTCAAAAGATAATAAATTTTCAAGATATTTACAGGAAGTGAAGCTTGAGAAAGAACCCGAATTCAAGGTCGGTGATGTAGTTACCGCAACTGAAATTTTTAAGCGTGGGGACGTTGTTGCGGTTTCAGGTATTTCAAAAGGAAAAGGATTCGCGGGTGTAGTTAAGAAACATCATTTTAGAGGTGGTCCCAGAACCCACGGTCAAAGCGATCGTGAGA
>LCBU01000041.1 GCA_000997405.1 Candidatus Woesebacteria bacterium GW2011_GWA1_41_7
GAACCGGAAAATTTAGGGGGCTGTATCATGTTTTGCATGGTGCAATTAATCCTCTTGAGAACATCGGGCCCGATGAAATATTTGTTCAGGAACTTTTGAATAGAGTAAAAGGCGAAGATCATGGTATAGAGGAGATTATAATTGCTACAAATCCTACAATGGAGGGAGAAGCAACCTCAATGTATCTTACGAAACAGTTGAAGATCAAGGATTCAAACTTGAAAATAACGAGACTTGGAATGGGAATTCCGACAGGTGCAGATCTTGAATATGCAGATGAGACCACCCTAAGCCGTGCGATCGAAGGAAGAAGGGAATTATAATGAATAATACGGCCAAACAATTTGATCAAACCTCGGGTAGTATCGCCAGAAATTTGGTAAAGCAGGTAGTTGGGGAGCCTCTGGAAATTTTAAAGGAAGCCGGGGAGCAAATTACGGGAGAGGAAAAATCTGTAGGGTCGGGGGATGCCCCGACTGTCGAACCTGAAGAAAGAACTTCTCTAAAGTCCGGTGAAGATCAGATAAGATCCCAAAGGCTTTTTGGAGCGCTTCAGAAAGAAATTGAGGACATAAGAAGACAAGATCTTTTTGGGGATTTGCAGGCAAAAATATCACAGGGAATTGAGATTCCGCTAGATGATTACCAGGGACTTTCAATGGAGCAAAAGCAGGTACTTAAAGCTCAAATGGAGGCAGTCAAAAATCAACAAAGAGATGCTGACAGTAGGGCTATAAATGAAGTTCCCGCAATACATTCTAAGCCCAGCCGCAGATTTGGAGCCGGGCAAAAACATGAAGCAGAAAAACAGCAAACCAGAGTTGAAAAACCGGTCCCGCCGTCAGGATAATATAACTGGGGTCCTGCCGCTCGGCAGCCCTAAGGCCTTTCCGCCGGCTAACAAGCTCGGGGCCTCTTCCTTAGGGCCTCCCGCCTCGCGTCACCCCGTTACATTTTAGAATTTGGAATTTTACGCTCAGTGCTTTACAATTAGGTCGTGGCTGATATTTATTTAACCAATACCCTTACCCGCAAAAAAGAAAATTTCTCTCCCCTTAAAAAGGGTAGTGTCGGAATTTACTCCTGCGGTCCGACAGTTTATTGGAATCAACACATAGGGCACATGTACGCTTATGTCCAATGGGACGTTCTTGTTAGGCTGTTAAGATTTCAGGGGAATGAAGTTAACTGGGTTATGAATCTTACCGATGTCGGACATATGACTTCGGACGAGGATGCAGGTGAGGACAAAATGGAGAAGGGGGCAAAAAGGGAAGGGTTAACTGTTTGGCAAATCGCAGATAAATATATTAAACAATTTACCGACAGTCTTATGCTTCTTAATATCAAAACACCGGACGTACTATGTCGCGCCACAGACCATATCGAAGACCAAATAGAACTTATTAAAAAAATAGAAGCAAACGGGTTTACCTATAAAACCGGGACGGGGTTGGTATTTGATACATCAAAGTTTCCGGATTATGCAAAATTTGCAAATTTAAATCTTGAAGACCAAAAAGCCGGTGCAAGGACGGAAGTCGATCCGGAAAAAAGAAACCCTTGGGATTTTCTTCTTTGGGTAACCAATCAACCAAACCATATTATGCAGTGGGATAGTCCTTGGGGTAAAGGATTTCCCGGTTGGCACATTGAGTGTACCGCCATGTCGACAAAATATCTTGGGGAGAGATTTGATATCCATACGGGAGGAAAAGAACATGTTCCGGTGCACCACACAAATGAAATTGCCCAGGGTTATGGGGCTTTTGGGCATCAAACCGCAGACTACTGGCTTCACAACGAGTGGCTTCTTGTTAACGGTGAAAAAATGAGCAAGAGTTTGGGAAATAATGTTTTGGTAACAGATTTGATAGAGAAGGGATTTGACCCTTTGGCTCTACGCTATCTAATATTAACCACTCATTACAGAACCGGACTTAATTTTACTTTGGAAAGTCTGACAGCTGCCCAAACAGCTTTGGAAAAGTTAAGAAATCAAATTGCAGCGCTAAAGAACCAGGCTGATCGAACAACTCTCTCTCCCGAAAAAGAAAAACAAATTGAAGTATTTAGAAACGATTTTATAGAATCGTTAAACGATGACCTGAATGTTGCCAAGGCGATAGCTATCGTCTGGTCTATGCTTGGAAGTAATATCCCTTCGGCTGATAAATATGATCTGGTAATGAGTTTTGATGAAATTCTGGGATTGAAACTTAATGAGGCAAAAGTCGTTACACTGCCTGAGAGTGTAAAAGAGCTAATTGAAAAAAGGAGCAAGTTAAGAAGCGAAGGAAAATATGAAGAGGCCGATAAAATTCGTGACGAAATTGTGGCAGCGGGATTTGAAGTGAGCGATAAAGCTTTGTAATAATTATGAAAATTTCTGCCGTAATTTTCGATTTAAACGGGACAGTCCTTGAAGACGAGGACGAATATGGCAAAGCTTTTAACAAAGTTTTGAAAAATCTGGGTGTCGACTCCAAAGCAGAATACCCTCACGAGAAGGGGATTGGTGTTAAGGAAAATTGGAATAGACTTCTTAAAAAGTACGGGATCCACACCGATAAAACCCCTGATATTTTGACCAAAGAAACCCAAGACGCCTACCTTGAGGAGATTGATAGCGTAACAATAAGATCCGGTTTTGATGATTTTATTGAGAAACTTAAAGACAGCGGTCTTCAAATTGCCCTGGCAACCTCGAATACTTGGGAGCAGACGGACAAGATATTGGACACAATTGATTTGCAGGACGTATTTGACGTTGTAACTACACGTGATGAGGTTATTTACAGTAAACCCGACCCGGACATTTTTATGGTCACTGCTGATAAACTTGGAGTAGAAAGATACGAATGCCTGGTTCTGGAGGATTCATCTGCAGGTGTTGAAGCTGCAAAACGTGCCGGAATGAAAGTTATAGCTATCTCATCAGATGACGATTTGGAGGAAATATCTAAAGCTGATTTGACTGTAGAAAACTTTTCTGAAGTAACACCACAAGTAATAGATCAATTGTGAGATAATGGATTTAGAGTAAACCCATGGAACAAAATAACCGCCCAAATTTTAACATAGTAACAACCACAAAATCTGACAAAAGTATAAAAAAGGGATTAATAATCGGGGCTTTGGTGGTTTTATTTTTAGCTATAAGCATTCCGGCAGGAGTCTATCTGGTTAGACAGCAGCAGGATATCAGAGAGAAAGCTGAAGAAGCCCTTGTGTGTCCTGCAGCCGAGGCTTGTCCTGTGGCAGGAGAGCCAGCACTTCTTCGGAGTTGTTCTTCGATAGGGAGCGGCCAAGCACCACAAGACTTTAGTTGTTCTTCAATATCGAATGTTGGAGTAACCGCTTCTTGCGGAGCCGTAAGCTATTGCTGCCCATCACTAGGGGCGTCCTGGACGACTGACCTGACGCTATGTGCCACACCCAGCCCAACCCCGACAGTGACTCCGACCCCTACACTGACGGCGACACCGACAGCGAGCGGAAGTGCAACCGCCTCTCCAAGTGCCACTGCCAGCGCGACTCCTACAACAGCCGCGGCGGCAACTGCGACACCTACGTCTGCCGCCGGTTTAGCGGCAACTGCGACACCTACTGCGAATGCGTCTTCCTCAGCTACCCCAATGCCAATTCCTGCCACAGGGACGGATTGGCCGACCTTGGTCGGTGCAGGTCTCGGAATTTTGGTTATTATCGGATCAATACTTCTGATATTCTAAAAGACTTGGGTATCAAAGGGGTTAATGAAGTTTAATTTTTTTGATTGAGAACCCTTCTTCTTTTGTCGCCAGGCTTTTTCCTAAAACTATTCCCACATGATCAATCAAAGGGAAATGGCTTTTGATTTCAGCTTGGAATTTTTCTGCCAGATTTGAGGTGTAAGAGCCGAATCCGGCGTTTTCCGAATGTTTACAAAGTCTGTCCTCCCATTCATGAATAATATTGAGGATTTTTTCTCCGATGTCATTAAAAGTTTCCTGATTTTGATTTTGGTCAATTGAGTATTCAAAGTGTATTTTGGTAAATTTGCCAAAGATGTCTTTGTTTTCCGAAACCATCTTTTCGTAATATTCTTTGTATTTGGTCATTGGAATGTTTGAAGAAATTTTGTCTGAAAATGACAAATAAATCAACACTTGATTTAACTTGGATTTCGGTTATATCCAAGCAGTGTTTAAATTTTGAACGATATAAGTTACAATGAAGTATGAAATCGAAGTACTTTGATTGGATAAAGATATTGGCCGGGATCGGAATCTTCCTTGCACTGTTCCTTCTTTGGGAGCAGCTCTTTCGCCCAAGCTTCCAACCCTGCAACATAAGTGCAACTGTTAACTGCGACGCTGTTATAAGTGGGGAAGTGTCAAAAACCTTGGGAATTCCGACGCCCTTAATCGGACTTATCGGCTATATAGTAATTCTTTTTGCCGCTTTCAGGAAAAACACCAAATTGGTTTTAGGCATGGCTGCTTTTGGACTGACTTTTTGTCTTTATATAGCCTTTAGGGAACTGGTCCAGCTGCGTGTTGTCTGCCCGGTTTGTATCTTGTGCCAGATAGACATGATAACTGTTTTTGTATTGGGGATTCTCCTTAACCGCATGGCTGCAAAGCCGACTTCATCTGATCCTATAGCTTGACTTTGATAGCTTATAGTGTTAGCATACCGCAATCTTGGCGTGTGCCTGGATTGTTTGTTTTTTGTACATTAAATTTCAAGAACTTTTGTCTAAGGAGGACAAAAATGGATACCCAAAAGAAAGTATCACCTGTGGTTAAAGCTGTGATCATTGTGGTCGGGCTCGTGGTAATAGCCGTCATCGGATTAGTGATGTCAAATGCACCTGTTTTTGCAAACAGTGAGTGCCTGGCACCAAATGAAAACTACCAATTGGTAGAAAATCGGATGGCAAGTGATTTGGCCGGGAATCCCGTATATATCGTACGTGGGATTTTGGTCTCAGGCGAAGGATCCGTAGGCGGAAAGAAGGTAGTAATACCGGCTTGCGGTTCACGAGACGAGGGAATTGAGGAAGTGAATAACGTCAATCTCGTCTTGGACGGTCGGCAGGTGTTTCTTATCTCAGGTTCTGTTGGGAGAGATCTTTCATCAAA
>LCBU01000042.1 GCA_000997405.1 Candidatus Woesebacteria bacterium GW2011_GWA1_41_7
CTGTGGGTAAAGATACTGGAGGAACCATAAGTGTTTCAGGTTATGGTTCAATAGATTTTGAGACAACGTACCTATATGGAATTGCAGAAATGCCATCAAGTTGGAATATGGAAGCTCTCAAGGCACAAGCCGTTGCTGCAAGATCTTATGCATATAGATACAAAATAGCAGGTACGACAATTTGTACAACTGAAAGTTGTCAGGTATTCAGAAAATCAAAGTCGGATAGTCCTCCTGCTGCTTGGAAACAGGCCGTAGATGAAACAAAAGGACAGGTGTTGGAAGACGTGGTGACTTATTATTCGTCAACATCCGGTGGGTATTCAACAACATCTGGTTGGGACACCACTGACGGATCCGGAGGTTCAAACTTCTTTGACAAGAGTTATGAAAAAATCGGAGGATCCCCATGGGCTTACAAGGCATGGTACAGAAAAGGATACACGGCAAGCGGGGACACTTGTGGACAAGACGACCCCTGGCTTAATAATGAAGAGTTTACAGATATAGTAAACGCCGCAATTGTTCTTAAAAACGGTTCTGACGACAGAGTTACCTCCACCTCTACTTCCTGTTGGGGCGGCAATCCATATAGTTATGCCGAACTGAGGTCTAAAGGTGGTGTAAGTTCTGTCAGTACTGTTTCTGTAATACAGGGAAACGGGACTACTAATGAAGTGGTTATCAACGGATCAATACACTTAACCGGCGCTGAATTTAAACAAGGATTTAACTTAAGGGCTCCCGGTTACCTCATGATTCCTCAAAAGGGCTTTGCATTTTTTAATATCGAGAAGAAATAGTATAATCGCTTTAGAATGCCTGATATATTTATTTCCCCATCCCCAAACACGGAGGTTGATAAAGACGAGCCACAGGTTTTACCTGTAGAGAAATTTGAACATTCCCATAGCCGTTTCTCCGCGTTTAACCTTTATCCAAAAAATATTAATTTTCAGACAAAAGGGAAAGAAGAGAAAGTTATTTTGATGCTCAGACAACACCCAATTGTGAATTTGAAATGGATTTTTTTCAGTATTATTTTATTTTTTATCCCCTTTGCATTTACTAAGATAGGGTTTTTGGAGCTTCTTCCCAGGGGATACCCCCTGATCCTTGTCATGGTTTGGTATATGGTGACTTTTATTTATGCGGTCGAGGGATTTTTTAAGTGGTACTTTAATGTTTTTTTCATTACTCCCCGACGAGTCATAGATGTTGATTTTTCAAACTTAGTTTATAAAAGGGTTTCAGAAGCTGAAATAGATAAAATTCAAGATGTAAGTTATTCGACAAGTGGCGCAATTGGGACGGTATTTAATTTTGGAGACATATCGATCCAAACATCATCTGAAGTCCGCGAACTTTCTTTGGAGGGAGTTCCGAGTCCCGAAAAGGTTGCAAAAATTTTAAACGATATTATAGCGAGCGTTCACTAGCTAAAAATATGGAAACATTAAACTTATCCGGCTTTGATATTTGGATAGTAATAAAAGTTCTTACACTACTGGTATTGGCAATGTATATTGTTTTCGCGTTTGTAATTACCAGACAAGTTAAGGTCATGACCAGCACTTTAACGCTTGGTATTGAAGGAGTTGCCAAGCTGTTGGCCCTTTTGCATTTATTGTTTGCAATTTTTGTGTTTGTTTCCGCTTTAATAGTTTTGTAGGATGCTTAAAATAATTAGCGCAAAAGTTACTGCTTCTCCAGGAGACTCAGGGTGGGTACAAGTTCACGGGTTTTCTCCTGCCAAACCGGAAGAAACAAAATCAAGAGGCCAACTTTTTGCCGTTGTGGCTTCAAAGAACGGAAAGGAAGGGATCGAGGCAATTTCTTTTGAAAGAGAAGTAGTGAAACGTCTTCGTGAAGAATATTACAACTCCACACAAGAAAAAACATTTGATGCTTTAAAAAGCGTCACGGAAAAAGTTACTAATGAATTTAGCACGGATGGGGAAAGAATTGAAATAGTCTGTTGTGCTTTTGCTGACGGTGTTGTTTATTCATCGGCTTTTGGCGGGGGAAGTGTATTGATAAGCAGAGACGGGGCACTGGCTTCAATTTTAGAAAGCGGTGCTGAGGTTGTTGCTGCGTCGGGATTCCCCAAGGCGGGAGACATGATTGTTGCCGGAACAAAAGCGTTTTTTGAAAAAGTAACTTTAGGCGAACTTAAAAGTAAACTGATAGAGAAAAATCCGGAGTCGGCCGTGGAGGGTTTAACGCCACTCGTTTACGGGGGGATCGAAATCGGAACAGCAGGAGCAATAATAATAAAATTTGAACAAGTTTTTGAATTTCAACAAATTAAGGAGCCGGAAATAAGTCAGGAAGTAAGGGAAATTCCGCAGCCGGTAATGAGAGAGATTCCAAAAAGCCAACCTCCACGACTGGGCTTTTTAAGCCGGTTGACCAGAAGAATCCCCAGAAAGAATATTTATATAAAACCGGGTATTCAAGATGAGGCAATTTCTCATAGCCGTAAACTTACTCTCTCGGTTGGAGTAATACTTCTACTTGTTTTGGTAATCAGTATAGGTTTTGGTATTAGACAAAAACGTGTTAATGATTTGAAAAAGGAGTATCAAGGACTTCTTAGCCAGGCAACCAGTGAAGTCGATCAAGCAATAAGTCTTGCCAGTGCCGATCCTGAACGGTCAAGGCAGCTTTTTTTGGATAGTGAACAAAAACTTGCTCAAATCCAAGCGTTAAAAGTTAAAGACCCAAAAATAGAAGAGCTGCAGAAGAAAGTTGGTGAGAGCCGCGCAGCGGTTTTAGGTGAATATACGATAGAGCCGGAACTTTTCTTGGATCTCGGTCTCCTGTCATCAGGTTTTAAGGGGGACAGTGTTTCTTCTTCCGGAGGTAGCATTTATGTGCTTGATAAAGCAGGATCCAGAGTGGTCAGCATAGCTGTTGATACCAAAAAAAGTAAGGTTGTTGCTGGGCCAACAGTTATTGAAAACCCGATTGATATGGCCTCATACGAGGACAATGTCTTTGTTTTATTTTCCGACGGAATTTATCTGGTAGGAAGCAATAAAACAAAAGTAATTGAAAAAACATGGAGCGGTGATGCTTTGATCCATTCTTTTGCGGGAAATTTGTATGTGCTTGATAAAGCAGGTAATGCTGTTTTCAGGTATTCGGGACTACCCGGAAATACTTTTGGAAGTCAGCAAAGTTGGTTATCAAGTTCCACCAGGGCTGATTTTTCCGGTACGCTTGGATGGGGAATGAATGGGGCTATTTATGTGCTTTACCCAAATTCGCGAATATTGAAATACAGTTTAGGGTCTCCACAGGGATTTTCCATTTCAGGTGTAAGTCCCGAGATAGGGAATGTTGATGCTCTCTCAGCAGATCCGGACAACCAGTATGTTTATCTTCTGGATAAAGCCGGAAAACGGGTTGTTGTGGTTGATAAGAATGGGAAATATAAGGCACAGTATATTAATGAACAAATCTCAGGAGCCACAAGAGTGGTGGTATCCGAAGCGGAAAAGAAAATAATTCTTCTCACAGGCGAGAAACTTCTTTCGATTGAGATTAAGCATATATAGGCATACTCCAGATAAACCTCTTTAATGCTAAAATAGGTTGAATGAATATTGCTAACAAAAAAGCCAAATTCGGATATGAGTTGACTGGTGAGGGTCTTGAGGCCGGAATTTCCCTAATGGGGGCCGAGGCCAAGTCTGTGCGGGAAGGAAGAGTCGACATTTCCCAATCGGTGATTAGGGTTTTGGGTGATGAGGTCTACCTTATTAATGCCAACATTCCAGTCTCAGGGGTTCAGAAGTACGACTCAACGAGACCGAGGAAGCTTCTGATGCACAAAGGGGAGATATTGTCATTAATTACAAAGATGAAGCAAAAAAGGTTGCAAATTGTGCCACTTCGGGTATACAATAAGGGCCGCTTAATTAAGCTTTATCTTGAGCTTGGGCGAGGCAAACGCAAGTTCGAAAAGAAGGAGTCCATTAAGCGCCGCGACATGAACCGTGATATAGAGAAAGAGCTCAAAGGCTCGGTTTAAGTCGGGGACGATCGGTCTCGACGGAATGCTCTTTACAATACTGCAAGCCAAGTTTGATACACACTTGTCAAAAGGGATCAAAAAATTAAAGCAAGGAATTCATTCCAAGCTCAACCTAACTACGCGGTCGCGTTTGCTTAAGTTGCGTCCTGAGATTTGACTCTCGGTCGAATCGAAAGGGTGTAAACCAATCCGAGATGCCGTAATTATTTTTGATTGGAAATAGTTACGAAAGACATTCAATTTTACCCTTAGCTATCCTTTTAGCTGGTAAGGCATAGGGGACAAATAAATAACTAAATAAGCTTGTAGAAGTTTTGTAGAAAGTTTTTTCGGACGCGGGTTCGATTCCCGCCGTCTCCACAATGAAAAACCCGCTTTATCGGCGGGTTTTTTAGTGGAAAAATAAGTCAGTGGCTATTCTTGATTTTATTTTTCCCAAAACATGTTTGGGCTGCGGTAGGGAGGGTAAGTACATTTGCGGTAATTGTTTAAGTAAGGTTCCCAATGCCCGACCCATCTGTCCTTATTGTAAACATCCGTCAATCGATGGCCTTACCCACGTTAATTGCAGTAGTAAACTAAGATTGGACGGCTCTTTATCTGTTTGGGAATATGAGTCTGTTATAAGAAAGGCTATTTTAGCTTTAAAATACAGATATGCAACGGAGATAGGTAATGAGATTTCCGACTACTTAATTAGTTCACTTCCTACGTTGGTGCTACCGACTGTTCACTATTTAACCCCAATTCCAATTTACTGGTATAAGGAAAACACAAGGGGGTTTAACCAGTCTTTGGAGATTGGAAGGGCGGTTGCGGGAGCAATGGATTGGAAATTTATCCCCGATTTATTGATTAAAAAACAATCAACTATTTCCCAGGCTGAGCTTGGGGGGAAGGCACGCCGGCAGAATCTGAAAGGAGCTTTTGCGGTTAATCCTACTCACAAATCTATAATTAACGGTTTTGAATCGGTTGTTATTTTTGACGATGTTTTTACAACAGGCTCAAC
>LCBU01000043.1 GCA_000997405.1 Candidatus Woesebacteria bacterium GW2011_GWA1_41_7
CTCAAAAGGGTTACGTGGCCCTCTAAAAAGGACACTATCCGCTTGACTGCCTATGTGATAGGTGTTAGCTTTGGGGTCGGCCTATTTGTGATGTTGCTGGATTTTATATTTGCACAACTGTTAACCTTTTTGTTAACTAACTAAAAATGGACGAACAAAATAAAGACACAACCGAAAATACGGAAAATACCGACGACGCCGGTAAAACCCAGGAAGATAATGTCATTGTAGTAAATGGTGACGTCTCTCCTCTGGCTCACTGGTACGTCGTACATACTTACTCCGGACATGAAAACAAAGTTGCCATAACATTAAGACAGCGTGCGGAAGCAGGCGGCTTTACGGACAGAATTTTTAAAATATTTGTACCGCATCAACAGAAAATAGTTGTATCCGAAGGAAAAAAGAGATCCGTTGAAGAAAAACTTTTCCCCGGGTACATGATGGTACTTATGTCAATGGATGACGACAGCTGGTACATAGTAAGAACCACTCCGGGTGTTACGGGTTTCGTGGGCATGGGCACCACACCCACACCTTTAGCAGAATCTGAAGTTAAAACCTTGATGAAATTTGCTAAAATGGAAGCTCCTAAGTTTGAAGCAAAATTCAGCGTAGGAGACTCAGTCAGAGTAAACGAAGGTCCTTTCAAAGACTTTCTGGGAAAAGTTGACGAAGTTAACGATGAACAAGGTAAAGTAAAAGTACTCGTGTCAGTATTTGGCAGAGAAACTCCCTTGGAGTTGGACTTCACTCAGGTAGTGCAATTGTAATTTATTAATATAAGAGGATTTTTAAAATGGCAGAACCAAAAAAAGGTAAAAAAATAAAAGCGATAGTTAAACTTGCGATCCAGGGCGGAAAAGCAAATCCGGCACCTCCGGTAGGACCGGCCCTCGGACAGCACGGTGTGCCTATCATGGAATTTTGTAAGGAGTTCAATGCAAGAACTTCAGGTACTCCTGATGACATAATTCCTGCAATTTTAACAGTGTACGAAGATAGGACATTCACATTTATCACTAAGACACCGGTCACCGCTCACCTAATCAAGAAAGCTCTTAAGACACAAAAAGGTAGCGCCGTTCCCAATAAACAGAAGATAGGCGTCCTGACAAGAAAGCAAGCGGAAGAAATCGCGGAAATTAAAATGCCCGACCTCAATACTAAAAATCTAGGACAAGCAGTGAAAGTTGTAGAAGGAACCGCACGCTCAATGGGCGTTGATGTGGAGAAATAAGATTATGGAATTAATGGAAGCAATAAAAAAAGTTAAACTGTCGTCCAAGGAAAAATTCGATGCATCCATCGAGGTTCACATAAATCTTGATTTGGATTCGAAAAAGATGGAACAGCCAGTCAGGTTTTCCCTTACTCTCCCCCACGGAACCGGCAAAACTAAAAAGGTAGCGGTTCTGGCCAGCAAAAAAGTAGCAGGCGCAGATTTGGAATTGAAAGAATCCGACATAGAATTGATACAAAAAGGCCAGATAAAGCCGAAGATCGACTTTGACACTCTCGTGACTGAGCCTGCTTTCATGCCAAAACTTGCCAAGGTCGCCAAGATTTTAGGTCCCGCGGGCGTAATGCCTAATCCTAAAACAGGGACCGTTTCTGACGATCCTGAAAAAGCGGTGAGTGAGATTAAAAAGGGCCGCCTGGATGTCAAAACAGAAAAAGATCTACAAAATAAACCCCCCAAAGCCGCGCCTGAGTGGGTAAAGAGTATCTTTATCGCTACATCAATGGGTCAGTCTGTTGTAGTCGATCACACAGATTTATAAATACTCTTTGCACAAATAGAATCCGGGGATGATAACTCAACTAAGGACACTTATTATATACCCACGTACACACTCACCTTGTTAGACATCGCGTAAAGAATACCCTTATCTATGTCAAACTGGCGCTCTGTTTCTTTTCCGGTGTCGACTATGACATATTTTGAAATTAGGGTAATAAAATTCGTGTGATACGGGAGTATGTCAAATCTTCCTCTTAAGTTAAAAGACGTTACAGTGTTTGCTGTCCCTTCGAACAAAACCTTTTCTCTGGTTCGGACGCTAATAGAAAGTAATGGTGTGTTTTGGTCGGTCATATAGTGATTATTTACTATTTATTTCGTCAATAGACCCAATATTCATAAATTTATCCTCAGGTACGTCATCGTAATTACCATCCATAATATTCTTTACTCCTTCTACCGTTCTGTCTACTGTTACATACGTGCCGGGACGACCTGTTTGAGCTGACGCAACATAGAAGTTTTGGGTCATATAATTCTTTATTTTACGCGCTCTTTGATATAACGTCCTATCTTCATCTGATAATTCCGACTCTCCTACTAATGACACAATACGTTCTAATAATTCAGCCTTTTTCAGTAAAGACTTCGACGCTGTCGCGACATAGTAGTGTTTAGGAGTAACATTATGCGGATTCAAAGCATCTGAATCTGATTGAATGATATCTACTGCAGGGAGTCTACCTTCCCGGTAGGCATCTCTCGAAAGAACTATCGAGGAGTCGAGGTAGCCAAACACTGTCTGAGCTGCCGGATCGAATAGGTCATCCTCAGGTAGGTATATTGCTTCTATGGCTGTCACGGATTTTCCGTTTTTGGCAACCAATCGTTCGTGCACACTGGCCATTTCAGAGTTAAGAGTTGCCTGATACCCGTCTTCAGAAGGGATGTTGTTCATCAACAGAGACAGTTCGCTACCTGCTTGTGCAAACCTAAAGATGTTATCTACAAATAAAAGTACATTTTTACCGTAATCGTCTCTGAAGTACTCTGCCACAGATGCACCGGCAAATGCTGTTAAAAATCTCGTGGCCGGGCTCTCACCCATTGCACCAAATACCAAGGAAACTGAAGGTAAGACGTTCGTGTCTTTTAATTCGTTAAACAGCTCGTGCCCTTCTCTGGAACGTTCGCCAACACCACAGAACACCGATACGTTATTTTGAGGATCTTTGTTAATAATATTGTGAAGTATTTCCGTAAGTAGCATTGTTTTACCTACTCCGGATCCTCCAAAAAGACCCACCTTGCCACCCTGCACAAGCGGTGCGTAGAGATCCACGATCTTTATACCGGTTTCAAGAAACTTCAAGTCTGCGACAGTGTCGCCGTAAGACGGAGATTCATTAAACACGGGAGCCAGTTTGTCATATTTAATCTCTCCCAGCCCGTCTTTGGCTTCGCCAAATACGTTCATAACTCTGCCTAGTATTCCTGGACCCACGGGGATTTTTAGCGACTCTCCGGTACCACAAACTATATCTCCCCTTTTGACCGAGCGGACCTTAGAAAGCCCTATACAATAGAAACGGGTACTATCAGAAGATTTCATTACCTGCATTTTAATTGAGGGGTCCTTCTCTAGCACCAAAACGTCCCGTAGACGCGGCCTAGGGTCTGCCATAAATTCAACCTCTATGACAGCCTCTGTGACACCTATTACTTTCCCTTTGTTAGTTATTTCCATAATCCGCCTCCTGCTAAATTTCCCTGGATACCTGAATTAATCGCCCGGTGCTGAGCTTTCTTAACGTCAAAATCAATCCGGCCGATTTTTTGATTGATGTTGGCAGCAGCGCTATCCAAACTCACCATTCTTGATGCAAACTTACTAAGACTGGACTCAAAAAGTGCCTGTTCAAAAATTAATGACAAAATTTGTTTTTCAAAATATTCGGCGACATTTTTTATATTAGGCTCAAAAAGGAAGGGTACATTGTACTCTTCGGCACTTTCAGTTATTTTTAAAACCTCGCCTGTCACATGTGTACTCTTGGCTTCCTGGGAAAGTATGCTTCTAAACACGCCGTGGTACACCACGACCTCGGAGTAAGAAGACACGTGGCTAACCACTCCTTTTAAAGCTCTTTCGTCCACTCCGGTGTCCGATATCTCAAAGAAGGTGTACTCGCGTCTACCGCTCGAGGCGTCGTAAAGGTTTTTACCAAGTCTGCCCGCAATTACTAGGTCTGCGTCCTGGTTTTTAGCAGCATCTGTCATAAATAGGTCAAATGTTTTTCGGATTATGTCGCCGTACAGCCCGGTGTTAGAGGACAAAAATACAAGAGCTGTCTTACCGTTCGTGTTTAAAATCTCTCCTTTAGTGCCCTTTTTGACGTTCTTTTTAAAAACCTTGTATGAAAAAGCGATATACGCAAAGGCCTCGTTGAGTCCCTGCATAAACTCCCGTCTCTTTAAAACCGACTTTTTAACCTTCCTCATTCTAAGTGCAGATATCTCCTCGTAAGCCTCAACCATTGTTAAGAATTCGCCGAGTGATATTAGGTCTTCTTTAAGTTCTTTTATACGTTTCATAGTTAAATTATGGTTTTATCTAATATAGCAAGAATATCCTTATACTTAGCACTCACCTTGCCTAATAGCTGATTAAAATCAGAGCATGAATTTATTATTTCGTCTATGCTAGTCTTAAAACTCGGGTCCTTATCATACAATTTCTGTGCTTGTGTGATATAAAACTTGATTTTCCCTTCTGATTCTTCTTTCAAAATTCCTGTCCAAATGAGTGTAAACAACACAATTTGCACATTAATAGATAATATTTCTTCCAATGCTTGGTCAAAGAAGAAATTAATGTTGCTACCCATTTCCAAGGTCGACTTGATTCCCTCGTTTATCTCTGCACCAAAATGAATAAATCTTTCTGTTTTGCTGTGAAGAACCATGAAACTGGACAACTCTCTGTTGATGCCCCAGCGTACCTTGCTTTGAGTCTGCCTTCCTACTCTTGTAACTGATAAAAAGTAATTTATTGCGGGGCGTTTACCGGCCTTGTACAAATCCTGGTCAAAAAAGATATGTCCGTCAGTGATTGACATCAAATTTGTCTGGATATACCCCGAAATATCTCCCCCGATAGTTTCGCAAACCGGGAGGCAGGTTATGGCAGCGGTTTTTCCGTCAGGTAATTTATAGTTCCCCGCTCTCTCCAACAACCTAGCGTGCGAGTAGAATACGTCACCGGGATACGAATCCCGGCCGGGAAATTTCTTGGCTATTAGGGACATTTCCCTGTAGTACTTCGCGTGGTTGGTAAGATCGTCCAAAATTAGCAACACATCCCTACCTTTTGAGCAAAAATATTCAGCAATTGTCATAGCTGTATAAGGAGCTATAAAAATGTGACCGATGGGATCAGAGGAGCTTGCTCCAACTATTACACTGTTGCGGGATATACCGTGTCCCCACAAAAACATCTCCACTTCTTTAATAGAATGTTTTTTCTTGCCTATCCCGGCGTATATACACACAGCACCCTTTTTCGCCTGGGAAAGCATGGACTGTAGAACAAACGTCGTCTTACCAATATTTCTGTCGCCTATGACCAGCTCTCTCTGACCTTTGCCTAAAGGGATAAGAAAATCAACCATGGAAAGTCCGGTTTCTAAAGGCTCACGGACTCTTTCTCTCGTATCTATGCCGGGAGGGGGGATGTCGATGCCTCTTTTTTCAGTCAGCCCCGGGGTCACGACTCCATCTTTTAATGAAAAACCAAGAGGATCTATGACAGTACCTAATAAAGCATCGCCCAGACTTACTTCAAGAGGGTTGCCGGTCCTGCAAACCTTAGTTCCGACAACTATCATTTCATTAGAAAACAAAAGTACTTCGGCGAGATTTCCTGCTAAAGACATGACCACACCCATACAACCGTTCTCGCAGTAGATAACCTCCCAAACCCCTGCTCCGGGGATTCCCGACACGTGCGCTATCGGGTGCTGAACTCTTTCAATGAAGCCGACCTCCCCGGTTTGTGCTAAGTATTGGCTAAATTTTTGTCTGCTCTCTTCCTGGTTTATCATCTTTAAAGATTAAAATTGAAATCCTTCATTTTTTCTTTTATCAAATCGAACATTGAAATATCTATAAAATTCCCGTTGTGGTAAAAACGAGCCCCTGTTCCTGCCTCGGGTACGGTTGTAAATTCTAACAAAAAGTTTTTGTAGCCAAGAACCTTAAAAATATCGTACAAGCCTGATACAAAATCCTTTGATGGAATGTATGACATTTCTACTTTTAGTCTGTCGGAATGCTCTATAAGTTCGGCCACCTCCTCGACTAGCGCCCTCAGCGTCCCGGGATCGGAAGAACTGATTAGTCCTCCCAGTTCTTTGGAGTAAGGAGACACTTTTTCAGAAAGGCCTTTTATGTCGGCTCCCTGGATATAAGTTGCAGCTTTTATCTCGTCCGTCAGAAAAGATAACTCCGCTGCACGGGGAACAGTCAGTAAAGAGCTCAGCACAGCAGCCTGGATTTCGGGAGTTAAATAATTCATATGTTGTCGTTTTTAACCGAAAACCCCTGCTTCATTAATTCTTCTTTGAGTGTGTCCAGAATGAACTTTTCATGCGAAGACTGGTCAATCACCCTACCTAGCACTTTGTCTGAAACCTTTGCTATTATGTCAAATATCCTCGCGTTAATGTCTTCTGTTTTTTGAACCTTATAAGCGTTGATTTCCGCCTCAATACGCGAATCCACTTCTTTCTGTTTTTCTATCGTACCTTTTCTCACCGCATCCGTTATTTCCTTTACCTCAGACGATAACTCTCTCTTTAGCATGTCCGATGTCTCACCGATAACCTGTAAATTTTCTTTACGCTCTTTTTCCAGAGCATCTTTGTACGTCTGTACCAGCTCCTGGCCAAGCCCTTCCAGGGTTGACGTTTGTTTGTCATATATGGCAGCGAATTTCCTATCAAGCTCGTCACGTGCGTCTTTGCTCAGGTTGGTAGCACTATCCAGCGACCTGTGTGCTTTCAATTGGCTTTCTTCCAATATCTTCAGGGATTTAAGACGGGCGGAGTCCATTATTTTCATAGCATCTGCGTAAGCCTTGTCTTTTATTTCGGTCTCAAGTGCAGCTTCTTTTTCCTGCTTCTCTTTTTGAAACATATGCACAAATATTAAGACTAGGATTAAAACAGTAAGAGCGGAAAACGCGATCACAAAGTAAAATATTCGTTCCGTAAAGAACTCGTTGGGCAGTAAGATTGTAAAATCCATACAAATAATTTATAACACCAGTACGAAATAAGCAATCGCCAAACCCACGGCCATGATGATAACCGTGAGCACAAAATTGAAGATGACCACACGCCGTATAGACGTTCCGGCCATAGGATTACGACCCAAAGCCTCCACACTGGTACCTGTGATTCTTCCGAAGGATGAAAATCCTATTACAAATGAAGCGAATACCGTAAGTATGGCTAAAAGATAACGCAACGCCTCAATCGGTGTCATAAATGGCGATGTAAGACTCGTTTTAAGTATTTCTAAAAGATTTTTACTTATCTTTTTGTCGATAAAACTGGTTTTAATATCTACAAAAACGAGAATCTGTCCTATGTCTTCATTATTTGCCGGAGAATAGCTTTCAAGGGCAATGCCCAGAACTTGGCCACTTTCGTTGGCGCGCACCCCAACACCGGGAACGTCTGAGCTTGTTATATAATCGCCCTCTTTAATCTCCCCGTCTCTGTTTGAAACGTTTACAACAAGTTCTCCAAAGCTGGAAACCAGCTTGTAATCGGTTAAATTAATATCTTCGAATGACGTGGTAGGATTTTCAACTATTACTCCGAACATCTGGGTGTCATATTTTTCGGCGGAAAGGCTATATAATCCGTCTTTATAAGTAACAATATCTCCCGGGTTGCCTTTGTTCTCCTCCAACTGCAAAGAATAAGCAGTGTTGGTCTCCAGGGCATAGCTTTTTACGGCTAACATTAAAGGTAGGACTATGGCCAATGAGGCAAATATTTTTATCTTAGGCAGAGACATATACATTAATACAATAATAGAGAAGTTTGCAACGGCAGTCAACGTAACAGTTGCGGAGGCCGGTCTGAACGGTCGACTGAGAAAGGTACTAATCGAAGGTGTTTGTCTCCAAAATCACTTAAGATATCCGGAGCAATGACAGAATTTGGGGGACGGGGTTCTTGCTTTACCTACAAAATTTGACAAGGTTTTTGATTTATAATCAAAGTCGTTATTTCTTGGGGTTATGGATATATAACGACGCGTAATGGGGAAGCTGTGAACGAACGTTTGTCATATATTTATACCGTCAGGATCTGTAAATTAGGAAAGCATTTTCTTTAAAAATATCTGAAAGGCTTTGAGAGATCTTCTGACATTTTTATTTGTTATCTTTCTTGAAAATTTTCTTGACACTCTTACCGGATTCTTGTCTACCCTTCCCGACTTCCCACCTCATCCCTTCATCCCGAGGCCTGTAAACCGTCCCACTACAATCTGTTTTGTTACATGCAGGGTAATTCCCATCTTTTAACCTAATGGGACTTCTAAGAACTTCATGTGGCCTTTAAACCCGCCTCTAAATACAGAGCTGGCTGCTCTCGACTCAATAAACTTGTTCTAGTTAATTTGCCACGTTGTGTAGAAAATTTTGTACTAACTATAGGGCTATAAAAAAAGCCACTTCTAGAAACTATAAATATTGTAAGAATTCTGCCTAAAAATTTTAGATGCAAACGGACACAGACTAAATTATCCTAATAAAAATAATAATTATTTAGCTCTCAAAAACACCACAGTGACAGCCAAAAAAGAGACGTCTTCAAAAACAGTAATTCGCACATTGTCACACATTAATAATTTAAGTCCGTGGAAAGGCTGTCAATAAGGGCAAAGATAAGGTTTGAGGCGCAATAAGAAATACTAGTAATCATATCGGTGCAAAACCTTATCACTTGTCGCTGTTAAAAGAAAATAAAGTATTGACTGAGTAAAAAAAACCCTCTATTATTTATAATAACTTTACTATCTGTTGTAATGTG
>LCBU01000044.1:0-4836 GCA_000997405.1 Candidatus Woesebacteria bacterium GW2011_GWA1_41_7
AAGAATTGTTGACAAGAATTATCCTTGCGGCAACCGAGTTTGCAATGTTGGCCGCACTTACGGTTGTGAAATACCTAAAACTTTACAGGAGTGTGAAGAGGAGGCTGCAGCACTCCTTAAAAAGTAGTATTATTAATATATAAGGTTTCACTGCCAATGGGATCAGATTTTAGATCTAACATAAAAAACTTAAGCTTAGGATTTACACTTGTAGAGCTTCTTGTGGTTATAGCGATATTGGGAATCCTGGCGACAATTGGCCTGGTTACCTTTAGCAGTTCCCAGATGAGAGGGCGTGACGCCCAAAGGAAGTCTGATCTTAAACAGATTTCCAGCGCTTTGGAAATTTATTATAACGATTACGGCGAATACCCCGGTTCTCTGAATGGTCAGATATTGGGTTGTCCGACAACAACCGCCACAGCCTGCACATGGGGTGCCGGCCAAATGAAGGATGCCAATACTGTTTATCTGAAAACCGTACCTAAAGACTCTAGCTCAACCCTGGGTTATTACTACCGATCTTTAACTATTGATGGCATTTCGCAACAGGCTTTTCAGATCTACGCCCATCTTGAAAATTCGCAGGACACAAGCGCCTGTATAGGTGGCACTTGTGGTACCCATACCGATTTGCCGGCCGGGGTTACTTGCGGGAGTTTGGGGTGTAATTTTGCAATTACCAGTCCAAATGTTACACCATTAACCAACTAGTGTGAGATAAATTAATTTGTTGTATTATTAATTATGAATATAACTGCTCATAAAAAAACATCATCCGCCATTAGGCTTGGTTTCACCCTAATTGAGCTTCTGGTGGTTGTTTCGATAATCGGTATTTTGGCGACTCTTGTAACGGCAAATCTAAATGCTGCCAGAAGTAGATCCCGTGATGCGGTCAGAAAGGCTGATATGAAAAATTTACAAACAGCGCTTAGACTCTACTACAACGATAACGGCAGTTACCCATCTTCTGTTCCATGGGGTTTGGAGTGGTCAACAGCTAACGCAACATATATGAAATCGGTTCCGAACGATCCGCTTCCCGATCAAACTTATTCTTACGTTTTGAATGCCATAGACGACTCATTTACACTGTCTGCCTGTCTTGAAAACAAAAGTGATTCGGTTTGCAAAAGCGTTACGGTTTCCGGATGGACTTGTGAAAGCGGTTGTGTTCACCAAGTAATACCTTGATATGAAAATTAAGAAAAATTTACTAACGGAGAGTGCGTTCACTCTCACGAAAGCCAGACGTACGGAGAGTGCGTTCACTCTCATCGAGATGCTTGTGGTAGTTTCAATTATCGGAATTCTGGCGGCTTTGGCAACAGTTTCTTTTTCATCAACACAAAAACAGGCAAGAGATACGGCCAGGAAATCTGACCTGAAACAATATCAGAATTCTCTGGAAGCATTCGCTAATAAAAATAACGGTTTATACCCGGCTTGGTACTCAGGTTCTGCACCAATGGCAAGTTTATGTTCTGCCCTGGGAATTACGGGAACTTGCCCGAACGATCCCAGATATGATCCGGTGGACGGCGATCCACCACCATATGGTTACCAATCAGATGGAACTACATCAGATCTTATGGCTAAGGCAACTCAATATATTTTGTGGGCAAGACTGGAGAATGTAACCGACACCTTTTGGGTGGTTTGTTCCACGGGACAATCGGGAAAAATTAGCTCAGGAACCGTATTCGGCGGCGGTGCATGCCCGGCAGGATTGACACAATAAAGTGAAAATTGGAAAAAAATTACAAATTATTAATGATAGGAATGGCTTCACACTGATCGAGCTTTTGGTTGTTATTTCGATCCTGGGCATACTTCTGGCTATTTCCATTTTTGGTATGCAGGGAGCCAGACAAGCATCCCGTGACGGTAAAAGGAAAGCTGATCTTGAACAGATGAGAAGCGGTCTTGAGATTTATAGGGCCGATTGTAATATTTATCCGAATGCAATGCCCGCAACAGGTGCTCAATTGAAAGGTAGCGGCACTCCTTCCACATGTGCGGTTGCGAATGTTTATATAAGTAGTGTACCGGCGGATCCTGTTCCTTCCACACATTCTTACACTTATTCATCCAACGGCTCAACGTATGAAATTTGCGCTTCTATGGAGCAAGGTGGAACTACCGTTACTTGTGGTGGCTCAAGTAGCTGCGGAGGCTCCACATGTAATTACAAAGTGGTTAGCCCATGAAACTAAAAGCCCATACCTCTATGAAAGCATATACCCTAATTGAGATTTTGGTTGTTTTAACTATCGTCGGAGTTCTTTTTACAATTGGCTACGTTGGGTATAGAGATTTTGGCAGAAGGCAGGCACTGGCTGGGGTGGCAAAAACTATTCAGGGGGATTTGAGGAAAGCCCAGCAAAGCGCAATGTCAGGAATTAAGCCGACCGGTTTTGCTTGCGCAAATCCACAGACTTTGGTGGGATATTTCTTTCAGGTGGCATCCCAGACCTCATATACAATAGGTGCATCTTGTTCAGGTGGAAATATTAATACAGACAGTGTTTTAATAACTGATGGCATTACCATTTCTACCCCTTCTCCGAACCCTTTGCTATTCAAGATTTTAGGCGCTGGGACAAACATACCTCCCGGTGGGGCATCAATTGTATTAACTCAGACAGCAACAGGTAAGACTTTGACTGTTAGCATTGGTCCGGGAGGAGATGTCAAATAGATAATATTTATATGATTAAACCACAGAAAGGACAATCGCTTTTCGAGGTTGTGGTTGCCATAGCAGTTAGCGCGCTTATTATTACAGCCATAGTTTCCATGGCATCAAATTCCATACAAAATTCTTCCTACTCGAGGGATAAGACTCTGGCGTCAAACTATGTGCAACAGGCCAATGAGTGGTTAAGGCAAGAGCGTGACAGTAACTCAGCCACCTTTATCACCAAAGCCGCAATTCCTACATGGTGTTTCAGAAGCCTTTCTTGGATTCTTCCAAGTTTGCCCAGGGCATGTGCTTCCGATGAATATATTACGGGGACTAAATTTATCCGCCAATCCGGTCTTAGTATCTCTTTAGTTAATGGGAAAAATGTTGTGCGTGTGAATACCACGGTATCTTGGACAGATTCTAAGGGATTACATCAGATTACAGGATCGACGGATTTATCGGCTACCCAATAGAAATATATATGAAAAAAAAGTTGGAAAGAGGACTCAGCCTAATTGAAATTTTGGTAGTGGTTACAATATTTGCAGTTTTAGGCGTAATTATTTCAGGTTCGCTTATTTTAACTATTCAAGGCACCAAAAAAAGTGAATCGTTGATAAAAGTAAGGGAAAATATTAATTACAGTTTGGCAGTCATTGAAAGAAATTTAAGGAATGCTAGCGTGGTTTTGGATTGTCCGAATACGGATACCAGTAAAATAACATATATGGACCAATTTGGCATTTCATCGTCATTTTCTTGCGTCAATGTTGGGGCTGCAACCGATTCTCATATTGCTTCCGGCTCAGCCAGGCTTACATCGGATTCAATTAAAATTATTCAGTGTTCATTTGTATGTACCCGTGCAGACTTATCAAATCCACCTTCTGTAAAAGTTAATCTCACAGTGCAAGATACCACCTACTCCGGATCACAAGGTTCTAATGTAACAACCGAATCAAAAATTTATTTACGAAATTAAATAGAAATGGATTGCAATTATATTGGTCACTTGTTAAACTAATTTGATGCGAAAAGAGTCAGAATCCGGACAAGCGTTAGTGTTGGTTCTTCTCTCCCTGTCGGTTGTTTTGACAATAGTTCTTTTTGTAATGTCACGCTCCATAACTGATATTGCAATCTCAACTGAACAGGCCGATTCTGTTCGTGCATTTTCAGCGGCTGAGGCGGGAGTTGAAAACGCCTTAATTACAGGCGCAGGGAGCGGTGGTAGTGTCCAAATAGGAGACGCTTCCTACTCAGTAGATGTAACAAATTATTCACAAGACTTACCCAACTTTAATTATCCGATTCCACTTCTGTCGGGAGACACTATGACTAATTGGTTTGTTTCCCACGATAGCACAGGACAAATTACTTGCGCTGCGGGCTTCCCTTGTTTTACAGGGAATACTTTAAAAGTTTGTTGGGGAAATTCTGGTACGCCGGCCAGTAATTCAACGACTCCGGCAATCGAGATCAGTGTTTATTACGAAACAGCTCCGGGAAATCTTTCTACAATTCAAATCGGTAGAGCCACTTTTGACCCCAATGTAAGCAGAGCGGCATCGAATTATTTTGCCGGGGTAGATGCCGGCACATGCCAAATAGATGGTGTTGGTTATTCTTTCCAGAAAACAATCACTATGTCAGGCCTTGGAATTCCGGCAGGCTCTTACAATACTGTAAATGGACTACTTTTTGCTAAGGTTAGGATGCTTTATAATACCGACACAGGTCACATTGTAGGAACAAGCGCCAATTTCGCCGGAGACACAACGCTACCCTCTCAGGGAATAAATATAGTTTCTACGGGAGTTTCAGGTACGACAGGAAGTCTAAGTAATCGAAGAGTAAGCGTTTTCCGAGGTTGGCAAGAATTCCCCTTAAGTGGTTTGTCCGTCTTTTACCCCTACGGTGTTAATAAGTAAGCTTATCTAAAATCCAATTATTTTATTTTTACTTACTCAACTATTTTGCTATTAAATATGTTACGTGGTCCCTCTTTCTCTTAGGAACTTACAAAACGTACAAGGATCAACCTTGTACGTAGTGGGGTTAAGGGGCTATTTCTCGCCAATTGGTAACTTGGCTTGCGAGGTCAACCGGGAACAGAAGTTCTAGGTCCGGTGCATATTCAAAAA
>LCBU01000044.1:4896-6863 GCA_000997405.1 Candidatus Woesebacteria bacterium GW2011_GWA1_41_7
TTTAGTTCCCCCTGTACCGGTATTAAAAACTCCGTCGGCAATAAATATTCCTTGCAAATTTGCAGAACCCCCGCCTCCTACACTGGTGCTAATGTTGATGTTTCCGCTTGTCACCCCCAAGAAAAACCCACTTCCTTTAGTCAGACTAATACCCCCCGAAATATTTAGGCTGGCATTTTTTACAATTAAAATAACCTTCCTTGATCCTAGTGATGCGGGAGATGAGATAGTTAAATTAATTCCTCCGTTTGCGGCACCGTCGTAGACATACCAGTAGTACCCATTATAGGCAGCTCCTCCGGTTTCAAAGTAACTACCCGGGACAGTGGTTGCCGAAACGTTATTAATAGTAGCTCCTGATGGAATTGAATTCACAAAATATCCTGAACCATATACTTTATTAGATGAATAAGCGGTTTTTGCAAGCCATTTCGTAGTTGAAACATTAGTGCTTGTCAGGTTGGTGGTTCCGCTGTAAGTAACAACTCCGGGGAATCCTCCGCTACCAACCAAGTTAAAATACGAAGATGCAGGGACGGCACTTCTAACATCTCCATTTGCTAAAATGTCTGCATCTTTTACTTGCCACCAAGCCAACATCGGAGCAAGGACGGTTACTTTCATAGTAGTGTTTGGTCCTGCACATTGATAAATAGGAGGAGTTCCGAAATAGCATCTGCCCCTACATTCTGATATTCCGTCATTCCAGGCGCGGCAATCTACATCATAAGTCCCTGCTGCCGAAGGCACCCAATTAAAGGACTTACTTCCGGCTGCTTCAAAAATCTGGGTCCAGTAAGCGGGGGTATTGGGCTCACATTGACCCTCTTGATAAATTGCTAATCCTTCAGTGGTTACAGGACCGGTACCATTCTCGTATGTAGCTGTAAAAGTACCAGTCTCGCCAACGTACATACTGGTAGTACCACTTAAATTCCTACAGTTGGCTACGGGTACACTACAAGTTATTGACTTGGGGGTTTGATTAAGAAGCACATTGGTTCCGCTCCCGATATTAATTGCATAAGCATAAATAGTGTGCAAATTTCCATCTTTAAGAGATTCGGGGGTTACAAAATTGAATCTGTGATATGCATTTCCACCACAAGCTGCAGCTACTCCTGCTTCGGCTAGTACATTGGCGGTTGTGAAACCGATGTATGTACCTGTTCCGTAAGGTCCGTCGGCATAAAAATGAATATCTAAGGGTTGTGAATAGTTGTCTGCATCACAAGCCCAACCGTATGAAAAGTCACAGGCGGAGCTGTCATGGTAACCAAGTGGGTTATTCACAGGTGGAGTGGTCGGTACAGGTGTGGGTGGTGTTGTGGCTGGTGGCGAATTGCACACACCCCCATCACAAGTGCTGGAACTGCAGCCATATGCACATTTATTTGAATCGCAGTATACATTGTAACAACTGGGATATGTTCCACACTGTGAACAAGTGGGGTTCGATGAATCCCAAGTACACGCATTTGAATATGTACAAGAACCGGATGTAGAACACCTTAATCCAGTACACGAAGATGCATCACCACCACAAGGCTGAGGACCGCTCTCGGTGCCGTCACACCAATAAATTGTGTTACACACACAAGTACCACCAATTCCACAAGAGGCACCGCAAACTTTAGTAGCGCATGAGCCGGAAATAACGTCACCATCCCTCATACATGTTTTTGTTGTGGTGGATCTTGAAGTTCCGCATTCATACGTCCCATAACAACCTGCCGCTTTGACAGCGAAACTTCCAGGCTTTAAGAAACTTATAAGATCTTCTATCTGGTTTATTGTATTATTAATAGGGTTTGTGTTTGAGAGTAATAACAAAGGTTGTCCTGATTCTATTTGGTTTAATACTGCGGTATTTACTTTTTCCTGAGATGTGCTGTCTTGAATAAAATCAGGACTTTTGGAGAAAAATAAAGCTCTCATAATTGCGTCAGTGTAAATATTTTTCAAGT
>LCBU01000045.1 GCA_000997405.1 Candidatus Woesebacteria bacterium GW2011_GWA1_41_7
AAAGGCCGAGGACGAAGATATAACAACATCGTAATCGGATAGATCAAAACTTCTGAAGACCATTGGTGCAACAAACCTAAACATGCTAATTAATTTAGCTTTGAGTGGTATGTTTTGAAGACATGAAGCATGTACTTTCCATTTCTCAACTCGCTTACGGTGTGGTCCTGCATACTCAGGTAAAAATACCGAAGTATAAATATCAGCATCAGGCCAAATTTCAAGAAGTGTTTCCACTACTCTCTCGGCTCCTCCATATTCTTTTAGATAATCATGTACAATTGCGACTTTCATAATTTAGAATAATGTACTTTGTTTACTTTCATCAACCTGCTTTCCGACTTTTTTAACTCTATCGGTTAAGGTCTTAAAACCGAAGTTTTCAAAGAGTTCAAAAACCTCCGGACTGTCAATTTTCCAACCTTCCATCTGCGGAAAATCGATTTTTATGGGAACATTTTTTACAATTGTAGCGAGCCTGTGGAATAGTCTTGCATCACTTTTTCCGGATACTAATTTTTTCCTTGTTTTTGGCTCAATATCGGATAAATGAGTATAAATATTATCTATACTACTATACTTGGCTAAAAGTTTTTCCGCAGTCTTTGGACCAATCCCTGATACTCCCGGATAGTTATCCGATGGGTCCCCGACTAATGCTTTAAGATCGGGTATCTCCTCGGGGGGTACTCCCATCCTTTCTTTTGCTGCAGCTGCATCGTAAAGCTTGGCATTACTGAGTCCCACTACCGGCATATAAAGTTTTACCTTGTCATTAATAAGCTGCAAAATGTCCCTGTCCCCCGTTACAATTATCACTTCATCTTTTGCTTTTTCTGCAATTGTTCCTATTACGTCATCCGCTTCAAAACCGGGTTTTGAGTAAATCGGAACATGAGCCGCTTTAAAAAAATCTCTGGCCTTTCCAAATTGAGAGGAAAGTTCATCCGCTGTAGGCGGGCGCTGGGACTGATATTTCTCGAATTCTTTATGTCTGAAGGTTTTTTCTTTTTCATCAAAGGCGATAACAATAGAGTCCGGATTAAGATCCTGAATTACTCTTAAAAACATCGATATCAGCCCGTAGACGGCATTAATGGGCTCACCGCTTCTCGTAGTTAAAGGTGGCATGGCATGGAATGCCCTATGAAGAATTGCATTTCCGTCAATAATAACTAGCTTTCCCATGAGTGTATTTTAAACCAATCCGAAGCGAATCCCAAATGGCTTATTTGTTTCCAACGATTTTTTCGAAGTCACCGCGGTCCAGAGTTTCTTTATCTATCAAAGCTTTACTAACCTTATCCAAAAGTTTTCTATTCGCCTTCACAATTCTGGTTGCGGATTTTAATCCTGCATCCAGGAATTTCTTAGTCTCTGTGTCAATTCTTTCCATAAAAGCCGGGGAGTTTTGTGCCCCTTCATACCATTCCATTTGACCGAAGTCTCCCATTCCCATATCCGGACCAAAGTTAATTGGTCCCAAGTCACTCATTCCAAACTCAACCACCATTGACTTGGCAATCTTAGTGGCCTGGGCAATGTCACTTGCCGCACCACTGGTCATTTCATTAAATACAACCTCTTCAGCTGCCCTACCGCCAAGCATGGCGGTTATCTGTTCCAAAAGGCGGGATTTGGTTTCGTGGGTTCTGTCTCCGGTAGGAGGAATCAGAGTATGGCCCAAACTCATGCCACGGGCTACTATAGATATTCTCTCAACAGGATCGGTGTGTTTTAGGAAACGGGTAACTATGGCGTGTCCGGCTTCATGATAGGCTGTAATCTTTTTATCTTCATCGCTTTGTAGTCTCTTTTTGGCGGGACCAAGCTTTACTTTTGTAGCCGATTCCTCAATGTCTGACATTGAAATCTCGGTTGCATTATTTCTTGCTGCTCCGATTGCTGCCTCATTCAACATGTTTTCAAGATCGGCTCCAGAAAAACCTACGGTTCTGTCGGCAACCTGACCCCAATTACCTTCCGGGTCTGAGAAGTGCGGGGTCCAAAAGGTCTCCTCTATTGGTTGCTGCAATCACAATGACATTATCATTCGGGGTAAAACCATCCATCTCAACCAAAATCTGATTTAATGTTTGCTCCCTCTCATCATGTCCCCCCATCATCCCGCGGCCACGTTGTCTACCGATTGCGTCAATTTCATCAATAAAAATTATTGATGGAGCCGAGGCTTTTGCCTGTGCAAAAAGATCTCTGGCACGTGATGCACCTACTCCGACAAGCATTTCCATAAATTCCGATCCGGCCATAGAAAAGAAAGGAACTCCGGCCTCACCTGCGACAGCTTTGGCAAGAAGAGTTTTTCCAACTCCTGAAGGTCCGACCAAAAGTGCACCTTTTGGTGTTCTAGCACCAATCTTCCTGTACTTTAATGGGTTTTTAAGAAAATCCACAAGCTCCTCAAGTTCCTTTTTTGCTTCATCTACCCCTGCAACATCCGAAAAAGTAACATTTTGTTTACCTTTGGCAAAAACTTTTGCTTTACTTCTTCCGAAAGAGAAAATGTCCTGGGCGCCTTTATTTTGGGCACGCAACACATAATAGAAAAATCCAACCATAAGAAGAATCGGGAGTACTACACCGAGCACACTGCCGATTGCCTTGGTCGCAGACTGATCAACGATTTCATAATTTACAGTTGACGGGTCCACTCCATAATTTTTAAGAATATCTGAAAAATTTTCCGTATCTTCTTTTGTAGAAGTTTTAATGCTTTTGTCTTTGTTGGTAATGATAAGTTTTGCCCCCTCAACTTCCACCTTCTCCACATTACCGGATTTGATGTCGCTCATAAGCTGGGGAATACTCTCCTTACCGGCGCTGCCAAAGGTCTGAATAGCTGCAATAAAAGCAGGGATCACAAAGAAAATGATTAGAATTGTCGCTGCAATGGTCCAAAGATTAACACGAAGTCTTACTTGAACTTGTTTTCTACCTTTTTTGGATGTCTTTTTACCAGACTGGTTTTGATTGAAAAATTTAGTAGGATCCATTGAGCGTATATATTACACCTTTATCGCACTTTTGTCCCGTTCGGAACTTCTTTTTGAAGCTTAAAAAGAACTGGGGCAACTTCTTCGGCTTCTTTTTCTGCTAAAGCATCTCCCGGGGACGCCATTATCATCATTACTTCTGAAAGTTCTTTATCCGGTCCTATCTTTTTTGGCTCAAGATTAACAACAAAGGGAAATTGATGTCCGATAAGGTCCTCCGGTTTATAGAACTTCATTATGCCCGAAAATGCGTTTTTTCTTCCGATTTCATCCCCCAAATCCACTTCGAGTTTCATCACCCAATGACTCCACTCCGGAACTTCCGCAGCTACCACCGTTCCGATTCTTATGTCTACTTTTTCAAAATCATCAAAAGAAATATTAGTCATATTATTTGAAATATTTCATCATCGGATGTAGTCGATTTTCATCGCTCTTTTAACTTTCTTCATTGTCTCCCCGGCAACCTCTCTCGCCTTGGCTGTTCCTTCAGTCAAAATTTGATTCAAAAGTTCATCTTTCCCCTCAAATTCATGTCTTTTCTCCCTAATTGGCGTCAAAAACGCATTCAAAGCCACAAAAAGTTTTTCTTTAACCTCAATATCCCCCACTTTACCTTCCCTATACCTCATTTTCAGATCCTCTACTTCGGTCTTATTTGGATTGAAAATTTCGTGATAGACAAAAACCGGATTCCCTTCAACTTTTCCTGGATCAGTAGGATGGATTCTTGTTGGATCCGTATACATTCTCATCACTTTCTTTTTAAGTTCATCTTCGGAATCGGACAGATAAATGGCGTTGCCCAGGCTTTTGCCCATTTTTGCATTTCCATCGATTCCGGGAAGTCTTTTAACATCCCCCAGGAGAGGCTTGGGCTCAACAAATGTTTCACCGTAAAGCGAATTAAATTTCCTGACTATCTCCCTTGTCTGCTCAACCATAGGAAGCTGGTCTTCCCCAACCGGAACCAGATCGGCATTAAATACCGTTATATCGGCAGCCTGAGAAACCGGGTACATGGCAAATCCGGCCGGAAGGCTTTGTCCGAATCCTTTTTGTTTGATTTCATCCTTAACCGTCGGGTTTCTTAGAACCCTTTCAAGAGTAACCAGGTTGAGGTAAAAAACAGTCAATTCGGCTATCTCTGGAATCATCGATTGAATCAAAATGGTTGTCTTTTTAGGATCTATCCCCACAGCCAAATAATCCAAAAGAACCTCTTTTATATTGTCTCTCACCTTTTGCGGATTGTCGAAATTGTCGGTCAGAGCCTGAACATCGGCTATCATCACAAATTGGTCATACGAATCCTGAAGCTTTACTCTATTTTTCAAGCTCCCAACATAGTGCCCCAGGTGCATTTTACCTGTCGGCCTGTCACCGGTTAAAATTCTTTTTCTCATATTTTTAGTGTATCAGAAAACAAAAAATCCGTCCTCAATTACGATAAGGACGGATATTGCTCTTCCAGAGTAAACCGTGGTGCCACCTTAATTACTTCTCAATCTCCCTTTAAGGCTCAAGAGTCCCAACCATACTCCTTCATCGCCTTGTCTTGTGTTGCGGGGTTGGGAGTTGCGCCCAACCTGTGAGATTATGAGCCTCACGTGCACTGTACACTACCCCGCATGTAAACTAACTAGTCGCAATTATAGCATATCAAGGCAATAACTCGATAGGTTGGGATCCAAAAATGATAGGCTCAGCTTGCCTCTCGGCAAAAAACAGTGCCTCGTGGTAAGCTCAGCTTGCCTCTCGGCAAAAAACAGTGCCTCGTGGTAAAATATAGCCTGAGTCTGGGCAAGTTTCCAAGCCAGGGTAGCTCAGTCGGTGAGAGCGCGGCATTCATAACGCCGAGGTCGAGGGTCCGAGTCCCTCCCCTGGCACCAAATATACGACATATCAGAAATATCATTTATACCGAGTGTCCTGACGATTTCTGTTATAACGCTGAGGTTCAAGGGTTTAATCCCCACCACTGACATTAAGAGGTTAGAAAAATAACTTTTTCCACTTCAGCCAGTTTGGATCGGGTAACGTTTCATCATCAAGAGTCACCGGTGGAGCCAGGCGTTTGACTATCGATTCATCGGGAAGAATCACTACCACTTCCCCCGTTTTTGTAAGTCCGAGTTTGTCTCTTATTTGTTTTTCAATAAATTCCGACCCTTGGGCCTCCATAATTTGGGCTTGTAGTTTGGCATTATCGGATTGCATCTTTTCCACCCTCTGCTTTTCCTCCTCAACCTGTTTTCTTATGGAAAGTACTCTATTTATATTTTTGACCGTGGAAACGAGAAGTATCACCACCAAGACCCACGCGGCATACCCTAAAAGGCTTTTAAATTTGAGCTTAAGAAGCTCCGTTTTCTTATCCGACATACTTAATTATATCCTGTAATGCATTGACTATTTATAAATTTGATCTATAATTGCAGAGCAATTGGACGAAAGGTGTTATTGGTACCTTAGTCATAATTGCCTAAGTAAACTGCCAATTATTTTATATTATGGCACAGGAACCTATAAAAAGCCTGCTCCCGAAATTTATCGATTCACTGAACGAAAAGAGGCGTTCTCCGGCAACCGTTTTGGCTTACCGAAGCGACTTAACTCAATTGGTGGATTTTTTGATTGGTCGAGAAAAAGTCATGCCGGACCAGGTAAGACCCGACGATCTTGACTCTTTCCGCGATACTCTTTTGGCCGACAAATACACACCAAAATCAGTTAGCCGCAAACTTAATGCGGTTAAGACTTTCTTTAGGTGGATGGTTTCGGAGAATTTTGTTACAACCGACGCCTCTGCATCAGTTGCTCATCCGAAAATTGAAAGCGTACTTCCGAAGTTTCTTTCCCCCCTCGAATATAGAGCTCTCAGAGACGTTGTCAGAAGTGATGTCAGAATAGCAGCTATTATTGAACTTATTCTTCAAACCGGACTCAGAATTTCTGAGGTAGCTAATTTAAAAACAGAATACGTTGCCAAAGATTCACTTAAAATTGAGGCTTATGCCACACAACCCGAAAGAAATGTTCCTCTCAATAAACCCGCTTTAGACATTTTAAATTCCTATTTAACAATTCGTCCCAAAGTTGATTCTCCTTATGTCTTTATCAGCAAAAACGGCAAACCCTTAGCGGTAAGAAATATTAGGGCGTCAATCGCCAGATATATGCAAAGAGCGGAAATTCCAAGCTATTCAGTTAACGATTTAAGAACCACATTTATGGTAGAAAACCTCAAAGCCGGAGTTGATATAGTTTTACTTTCTCACGTTTCCGGACACAAGCGCCTTTCTACCACCGAACGCTATTTTGAGCTTGCTCAAATTACAGACCCCGGTAAAAAACAAGTCCTCGTAGAGCTATAATTTAGCTTTGCTTCTGATATAATACGCTTAGACTTTCGATAACTGCGGGCTTGTCGTTTAATGGTAGGACACGACTCTTATAAAGTCGATGCCATGGTTCGATTCCATGCGAGCCCA
>LCBU01000046.1 GCA_000997405.1 Candidatus Woesebacteria bacterium GW2011_GWA1_41_7
GATTTAAGATAGTTGATAATCAAAAAGTCAGAATATGCAGAAAGTGTTCAAAGGAGATTGATACAAAATAATATGAAAGACCAAGGAATAAAGAAACAATACGAAGAAAGTGTGGTACCTGAGCTTATGAAAGATTTGGGTATTAAAAACTTGGTAATGGCGACAAAAACCGGAATTATCAAGAAAACTCAAATATCACAATTTGAAAACCTGAGAGCTTCCGGACTTATTGCAATAAAACTAAAAGACGATGATCAGTTAGTTTCTGTCCATCCGACCACGGGAGATGACCATATTATTCTTTTAACCCGTGACGCAAAATCCATCAGATTTCCTGAAGCAAATGCCAGACCAATGGGTAGAGCAACAACCGGAGTAACAGGCATTAAACTTGAAAAAGGTGATGAACTGATAGGAATGGAGGTATTTCCGTCTAAAGAACAAATACCCTCAGATAAACGCAAAAAGTATTTCAGGGACATTCTGACTTTTGCGGAAAAGGGACTTGGTAAGCGTACTCAAATTCACCACTTCCCAGTTCAAAAAAGAGCAGGTAAGGGCGTAAAAGCCGCCGTAGTTACGGATAAAACGGGATTTTTGAAAACCGCAATTATGGTCACGCAGGTTATCGATCAGGTAGTCATAACAAGTAAAATGGGTCAGGTTATCAAACTTCCTTTGAAAAATATTCCACAACTCGGACGTGCAACTCAGGGAGTGATACTCATGCGTTTTGCCAACAAAGGTGATTCTGTAGCAGCAGCAGCCGTTTTGGAAAAAGGCGGCGACGAAGAGGAAGAATAAAAAAAACTTGCAAAAGGAAATAGTTTAATTTAGGATTAAAGGGTGAAAGACGAATCTTCAAAAAATATACCCGCACCGGCAAATTCTGTGGCTGCCGTCATTATTTTTTTTGTTCTACTTTTTGTATTTGCAAAGTGGATTCAGGAAAGCGTTAATAAAAAATCCCAAGCTTTAGTTGACGCTTTAAAAAGTATGGGTATAAATAAGGAAGATATTAAAACCGTTTCTTATAATCTTTACCCTCAGTACGATTACACAACTTCTACAACCAACAGGATCACGGGTTACCAAATATCTACGAACTACCAAGTTAAAGTTAAAGATTTTGACAAAGTGAATGAAGTTTTGACCACAGCTACAGGTGTGGGTGCAAACGCAATTGGAAGCGTTAGCTTCGAAGTTAATGATGAAACAGAAAAGGAAAAACTTAATGAAGCACGCGAGCTGGCTGTAAAAGAAGCTAAAGCCAAGGCGGATGGACTTTCAAAAGCGGCCGGAATCAATCTTGGTAATATTGTTAATATCTCGGAAAGTCAAAACTCCGGCGATCAAATAAGACCGCTTTATGGAATGGGCGGAGCTCCGGATGTGACCACAAAAGAGATAGCGGTCGCAGACATTGAGCCGGGACAAACTGAAATTCAAGTAACCGTAAGTCTCTCCTTCGAAGTCCGTTAATTCTAACCTAAGAGAAATTTATTGAATTCATCCTGATAAAAGTATTCGTGGTCGGCTCTCTGCATGGAAATTATTCGAATATCCGAAGCAAATCCCGATAAAAACATCTTAACGGCATCTGTACCTCCATGAGGATCTTCTTCATTCTGAATACAAATTATATTTTCTGCAGGGATTTTTCCTAATGCATTTTTAATAACTTCTTTTCTATCCTCATTAATATCATTCAAGGGCATCCCGCAAAATATAACTTTTCTTATCTTTTCCGGAGATTTTTCAATCACAAGTGAAGCCACCAGGGTGCCTACAGACTTGGCGATTATATCAACAACCCTTTTTCCGGTTATTCCGTCTAATAGGTTTGCTTTCTCGGCAGCGTCAAACTTAATATCGGGATCCTCCCAATGTCCCCAGTAAATGGGACGTATTTCGCCATCGCTTTTTACACTTTTTGCAGTTTCTTCCAGCCAGTCTTTGTTGTGTGCCGAATATCCCGGGATAATTATTGTAACCATAAGTAATTATCCATTATAGCAAAATCCGGGAAATGTTACGGCTTGACTAACGACACGAAGAATATAAACTAAATTTAGTATCAAGAGTGCGGGGAGGGAGCAAGCCCAATGAACCGCCAACAACCCTTCGACCGGCCAGAAAACCGTAGGTCGAGGATGGGTGCTAAAGCTTGACTGTCCGCCGGGAGGCGGAAAACGATATGGGTAAACAAATAACCAATTACTCCAAATTATATTCAGTTGAATCCGTAACGGAAGGACACCCTGACAAAGTCTGTGACCAGGTTTCGGATGCAATTTTGGATGAATGTCTGAAAATAGATCCCAAAAGCCGTGTAGCGATTGAGTCTTTCGGCTCTCATGGTCTTTTTGTTGTCGGTGGGGAGGTCACAACCCATGCTAAATTTGATGCCGCAAAAATAGCGGCAAAAGTATATAAGGAAATTGGCTACAAAGATAAGTTAAAAATTATCACCAATATTATTAAACAATCTCCCGATATTGCTATGGGGGTAGATACAGGCGGGGCAGGGGACCAGGGTATTATGTACGGCTTTGCAACCAATGAAACTCCTGAGTATTTACCAAAAGGAGTTGCACTGGTTCATAAACTGACACATGGCCTTGCTGACCTGAGACGTAAAGGAAAAATTGGCTGGCTTCTCCCCGACGGCAAGGCACAGGTTACAATGCAGGGAAAAGATATAAAAACAATTCTGGTTTCTACACAACACAAAAAAGGAGTTTCATCTGAAACTATAAATGCCGAGATTACATCAAAATTAATCAAAAAATTGGTAGGGGACATTTCCGGGATAAATATTCTTGTAAACCCAACAGGAAAGTTTGAGGTTGGCGGTTTTGTTGCCGACACTGGACTAACCGGCAGAAAAATCATGGTCGATACATATGGAGGCCTTATTCCCCACGGCGGAGGCTGTTTTTCAGGTAAAGATCCTACAAAGGTAGACAGAAGCGGCGCCTACATGTGCCGTTTTGCCGCTAAAAATTTGGTTTATCAGGGATATGGCAAAGAAAAGGTCAAAGTTTAAATAGTGTACTTAAAAAAGACTTTGACTTCAGACCTTTGGCAATTATAGAAAGGCTAAACTTACAAAAACCGATTTATAGGCAAACCGCCGCTTACGGACATTTTGGACGAAAAGGATTTCCTTGGGAAGAAACCTCTGATTAATTTTTCCTAAGCATTAATATATCGGCACAAAGATCAGTCACTATTAAAGATCCTTTTTCGGACAGTTTTACATTCATAGGGATAATATTTACCCCCGAATATCCCAATTTATTCTCCAGCTTTACACTCAAATCAATAAGTGCCACCTTTAACTCAGCACGATTGAAAACTTGTTCATCTTCCGACAGGTTTAACCCTTTGCCGGGTATATACCTGGATATTCCTTCAATTTCACTACACATCCTACAAACATGTAAATTTAAAAAGGGATTAACTTCTACCGGAATATTCTTTTTCGAGACAGGGAGGTGTAATAACACCTTTCTTTCTTCCGCTAATTTATATGCCCGATTTGTGACAGTGTAGTAGTGATTTAATATATCGACTGTCATGTCGTGGGGAAAGCCGCTTTGGGTAATGTTTTTGTAATTTTTAACAACGACATCGCCCAATCGATAGACACTGGAATCTATACCTGTACCTATTAGTTTAGCCTGCCTTTCTTTGTGGCACGGCCAGAAACTGATCTCAGCAGATTCTTTGAACATAGCGAATTATATATTATAAGATATATTATTTGCAAACTATAGAATACTAAATATCACTTACCGAGCACCCGCCTCAGAAGTGCGGTGGGAGAAACCAGCCCTCCGTCCGACCTGGGTCTATTTGGGCACCTATCCGGCCTATATCTGGCTACCTCGAGTATTATAGATGGGTCATTGAGCGTGTCGGGGTTGCAATAATATTCACCGCCAATATAAGTTCTGGCAGGGCAAGTAAAACAGGGGGGAGGGTAGGCTCCGTCGGCATAACGCAGACGCTCCACCTAGCCCTTTCCTCCTCTTCCGTGGAAAGTTTCATGAATATCTCTGAGTTGTTTATTGGTTACGTGCGTATAGATCTGGGTTGTTGAAATATTTTTGTGTCCCAGCATTTCCTGCACACTTCTTATATCAGCTCCGGCATTTAGGAGGTCCGTTGCAAAACTATGCCTCATTACGTGTGGTGTGACCTCAATCGGCAGCTTCATTTTGTGGGAATATTTTTTGACCATCCTTTGAACAGACCTGACTGTTAACCTCATTTTCTCGTCCGCGGTTGTGGGTTCAGATTTGCCTTTATGGTGAATAAAAAGCGGTTTAAAATGATCGTCACGCTCATTAAAATAGGACCTCCAAGATTGCCTTATCACGTTTACCTTGAATCGTGGAAAGTGTCGGAGCGTTTAGAAGCCTGTCTACCTGTTCGCCGTTTAAAAATTTCACTTGGCGTTCCTCAACTTTCGGTAGCTCAATTTTCTCCGGCGAGAGAACCGCATAGTCATTTTTAATAAGCCATTTAAGGAAGCTTCTCAGAGCTATCACATGATACCCTTGAGTCCTTCTGGTCATCAGCGCCTTACCTTCACCAGGAAGGCCCGCAAGGTACACCCTGAAGCTTCTTACGACGTCTGCATTAATGTCCACAAGATTCCTTCGGATTCCCTGAGAATCCATCCAATTTATTAATCTTGTAAGGTAATGTTTGTAGTCGCGGATAGTTAGGGGAGAGGAGCCGCGCTCAATCTGAAGATACTCCAGGTATTGATCGATTTTTCTTCCAATCTCGGACTGATTTTGGGCGGTATCAGCCATTACATAAAGAGTTTACACTGAGAGAATTAAAGGTGTCAATGGGATTGTGCGACACAAAAAGAATTTACCTTATCGCTTAAAAAGTCCTTTGCTTGTGGGCCCGATAGGAACCTTATAACCGACCAGCTTCCGTTTGAATAGGACGATTCTCCCAAATATTTTATTCTTGGATGCACAAATCTGCCGTTGTCGTTCCAAGGCTGAGGAACTATTATTACATGCGCCGGAGTCTCCTGAGCGATTGTTTTTGCTTCCTCGACGGCATCTTCTATGTGCAATGCGACACCGTATCTATTAATCATGCCGGATTTAAACTCTCCGCCGGACATACCTTCTTTTCTGCCTAAAATAATGTTTTCCGGTTTTACCCAAGGAAGCTCTTTTCTAAACCACTCACGGGTTGCCTCAAGATGTTCAACCGGCCGTGACGATATGAATAGATAAGGAAGTGCGGCCTCGTTAAGCATCTGAAGAAAACTTTTTATTCCTGGCATAGCCGGAGCATTTGCATACACCTCATCATCGTTCCAAGCACTTTTGGCCAGTTCCATTGCTTTATCCGGATCTACTCCGTTGTCCTTTGCAATTTTAGCCAATTCCCAATAAGTTACCAAGTCTTCCTTCTGAATATTTTTTCGCAAAGTGTGACTTATTTTATTTAATGCCAAAACATAAGTCGCTTGTGTTACTGCATCAATGTCAATTCCTATGGAACCACCATTAAGAAGTTTTAAATTTTCACTTAAAGAATTAAATACATTGGGATATCTTTCCGCAAACATTTCAAGAATTCTAAAGGTTAATTGCAAAAAAGGCAAATACTCTTAAAAATTAGTCATTTTTCGTGCCTGGGTTGAGGCTAAAACCTCACCAAATCGATTTTAAAGGCCCTCCGGACAAAAAGATGATTAACTCATCGTCTCTTTGTCCCGTATTTACGGAAATATCAATTAAATTAACCAAAATAAATATTTTATTTACTCCGGCGGACCAAAAAATAGGGAAGTGGTCGGAATTCATAAAATATCGTTTCGGTCTTTGTTTGGAGGACTAATTTTTAGACAGTTATTAAAATAGAGCATATTAAATAAAAAATCGATAAAAAAATTAACATACCTTAAAGGTAATTCCGGGAAGTTCATAAAACACTACGCTACCCTCCACAATCTTAAACAACGTCGCAAAAGTTATATTGTACGACTATGTATAATTAACCTCCCTGGGCGGACATGTCTCTTAAGTCAGTACTCATAAGCCCCAGGAGAGTATCTAAGGCCATTATTCTATAAGGGCCCGCTTTATACACCTCACTCTCTGGGAAGCGACTGTAATAACCCGATTAATAGTTCAATTTATCCACAAGAGCCATGACCAAAGAGATTGAGGGTCTTTCCTGCCTGATAACTATATCAAAGTATACATACTCGCCTCAGAAAGCCTTTCGGTTTTTCTTCGTCAACGGCTTATGTCGCATTTCGTGAAAACAACCCATAATTTTCGTGAAAACCTCCCCTGTTTCAGAGTAATGTATCCTATAATTATAGGTTATTCACCCCTCTCCTCCCCTCTTTGTATGTATCACTAAAAATCCTTACTATAAAAAATAAATAATTATGAAGATTAGGCTCCCCAGTGGGTTGAAATAAACATGGCAATGAAGATCAAAACCCCAACTACCAGGTGTTCCCTAATGGTAGATTTGAAATATCTACCCTCAAGCTTTGCCTGACCCAAACCCAGAAGCATATAAAAAGATGTTGTCAGTAGGAGTGAACCTACAACGATCGTTACCGGCCAGAAATATAAAATAGCGGCCAGTTCGGTTGTTACCAACGCTGCGCCCGCTGAAAGATATACCAAATCTTTTGAGTATTCTTTGGTTAAAAGCATCGACCAAAAGCCTTGGATATAAAGCAAAAGCGAAAAAACAAAAACAGCGGGGATCAGGTAATAAATTTCTGTTCTGATAGACAAAATTGCGTCAAAAATAAGGAAAGAAGCGAGTAAAGTGATGACAAAACCTACTCCCCTCGCCGCCCGCAGGAGAGCAATTGTCCTGACCGAAGCTACTGAATAAATATTTGCCGTCAGGCAAAGTATATAAATGCCCATTCCGTAAAATATAACAATCGGAACTTTTGCGAAAATGTTTGTCGGAAGTAAAAACCAGAAAAATCCGACCCCTAGGGTAAACATTACGGGAAGAACCAGTGTCAGAAGAGTCATGTTTGCTTTTAATGTTTCAAAGAGTGACCATAAAAAAAGCGTAAAAGTCAGGGCACCTAAAATCCCGATTGCCCAAAACCTATTTTGGTCGTTCAAAAACTGGATTCCGACAAAACCCAACGAAAGAATAACGGAGGTTATAACAAAGCGGGTGCGTTTAGACATTAGAATCTTTATTTAGAACTTATCAGGCAACGGTTTCCATTAAAGCGTCGGGTATGTCTGCATTGGTAAACATCTTCTGCACATCGTCGTGACTCTCTACTTCCTCAATAAACTTCACAACTTTAGCGGCTGTCGCAGCATCCGATATTGCAACAAAGTTTTTCGGTTTCATTTGAAGTTCTGTTTCTTTAACCTCAAACCCTTTGGCAACCAGTGCTTTATGGATTTGTCCCAATTTGTCGGGGGCAACATATACTTCAAACTCACTACCTACATCCTCCATATCCTCCACCCCGGCATCAATCAGCTCCAACATCTCTGTGTCCGGGTCATCGGTTTTTTTAATAACCATAAAACCCTTGCTTTCAAAATTAAAGGCAACTGAATTCGGTCCGCCCATACTCCCCCCTACCCTATCAAAAAGATTTTTAATTTCTTGAGCGGTTCTGTTTTTGTTATCGGATAAAACTTCTATCAGCACGCCAATTCCACCGGGACCAAATCCCTCATACATAATTTCCTCCAGGTTTGCTGCTTCAGTAGTTGCTTTGGCAATTGCCCTGTCGATATTTTCCTTTGGCATACTTGCGGCTCTGGCTTTGTCGATTTCAAAACGAAGCTTAAAATTCATATCCGGATCTCCGCCGGACTTGGCTGCAATCATAATAGCGCGCGCAAGTTTGGAAAAAAGATTTCCTTTGGCTGCATCATTTGTAGCTTTTTGTCGCTTAATTGTGGCGAAATGTGAGTGTCCGCTCATAGCTTTTTGTATTATACCCAAAATAAACTCAGGAAAAAAGCCCTACGGGTGAAAAACTGAATCGATGAAGAATTGGTTATAAGGGTGGTACAGGGAAGAATCGGTGCTAGATAGTTTAAAGAAAATTGTAAAAGAGGGTTTTTGGCTCTTTATACGAGTCTCTTTATCTTTCTAGTGAAGGTTTACTTCATCTTCCCTGCGGACCTAAAATCTGAATTTCGTTGTTCTAATCGCGTAGTCAGGTGGAAAATTATCCCACTATGTGGACAGTCCTTAGCCGCATGTGGCTAGGGTGTCGCGTGACTTACGCCATTGATCCTACCAACAAAAATGTGTATGGGAAGTTTTTTTGGAACTCTCATTGGAACCCAACATGGTATGGTCATAGAAACAGACCTGGTCCAGAACCAAGCGTTTCATACTCCCTCCCCGAGGATCGGCGAACGGCGAAATAATTAAATGTGCTATCTAGTCCTTCACTAGTAATTTGGATTGTAACAATAAATTTTTATTTTGCAAGTGCGTATTAAAAAGAAAACCTCTTGACTTTCACAACCGCCTCCCTATACTCAATTACAGTTATTTAAATGGACACTTCTGCCGTTCAAACAGCTGTCAGTCTAGCGCTTTCAGGAAAATGGGATGAAGCAATCACCGTTAACCTCGATATACTCAAGAGTGACCCCCAAGATACCGGGGCTTTATGTAGACTTGCCCGCGCATACTATGAATTAGGGGAAATATCAAAGGCCCAGGATACCACAAATAAAATTCTGGAAA
>LCBU01000047.1 GCA_000997405.1 Candidatus Woesebacteria bacterium GW2011_GWA1_41_7
TGTTTGAGATATTGGGCCTTGTGTTAATTTTCATCGCCGGAGTGTTTGTTGGATCTTTTCTAAATGTTGTTTCCGACAGAGTCCCCGCACACGAATCACCTCTCAAAGGCCGTTCAAGATGCCCTCATTGCAATGCTAAGCTTGCGCCGCTTGATCTTATTCCCCTACTCTCATACCTTCTACTTCGCGGAAAATGCAGATACTGCGGCAAGAAAATTTCGCTGTATTATCCGGCTTCGGAAATTCTAACCGGTGTGGCTTTCCTGGCAATTGCCTACTATCTTAACGTTTTTACTCAAACCAACGCTCTTGTTTGGTTTAACTTTGCTTATCTTGCCACACTCGCCTCTTTTCTGATCGTACTTTTCTTAACCGACATTAAGTACAAACTTATTCCAAACCGCATCGTTATGCCTGCGATAATTTTTGTGTTGTTTTTTATGATCGCAAGTTTTGCGTTTATTGCCATAAGTTCATACACGCAAATGAAAGCCGATCCTTTTGGGCAATATTTGTTGCAGGTTGGTTACTGGCAAAGTCAGATGTTTTATTTGCTTCGAAGCTTGTTGATTACGATCTTTTCCGCGCTTGTTTTAGCCGGATTTTTTAAGCTTTTGATTTGGGCTACAAAAGGAAAAGGTATGGGCGGTGGCGATGTTAAGTTGGCGTTTTTAGTAGGTTTGGTTAATGGGTTTCCGCTGAACGTTGTGGCCGTAGTTTTAGCTTTTGTAAGCGGGGCGGCTTTTAGTGGAATTTTGATGCTGATGCGCCGAAAAGGCCTGCGCGATGTTATTCCCTTTGGGCCTTTCTTGATTTTAGGCTCTGTTGTGGCCTTTATCTTTGGCCAGCAGATATTTAACTGGTATTTGGCGCTGATCTAACTTAGTCGTCTTCCAAACTTACAATAATTTATTTTGATGACAATGAATCGTTGGGCAAAAAATCCAAGGCAAATAATAGTAGACAATTTTCCTTTATTTAAACCCGGGACCGTTTTAGATTTGGGTGGTTCAGATGGTGCAAACGCCCTTTATTTAGCGAGAAATGGGTTTACTGTTACTAATGTTGATAAGGATAAGCAGGCTATTGCAGATTGTTTATCAACGGCGGCCAAGGAATTTTTGAATGTCGACGGTGTGGTTTCTAATCTGAATGAATATAAAATTCAAAAGGAATATGACAATATAATAACTTTATTTACTTTGCATTTTCTTTCACCAAAGGCAGCAAAGGGATTAATCAATCAAATGAAGAGCAAAACAAATGTTGGAGGTTTAAATCTGGTCGTTGCTTTTACAAATAAGGGTGAGTTTGATGTAAGTAGGGGGTTCTATTTTAACAACGATGAAATTTTGGATATATATGACGGTTGGGAAATTTTACTCTACAAAAAGGAAGTGGGAGCGACAAAATCCGGTTTGAACCAGGAGCGTCTGCATTTTATCGCCCGAAAAGCCCATACGTAACTGGTATTTGGCCCTTATTTAACCCTGTTTGCATAGATTTCAATGAATGTTGCATAGATTTGGTCATTATGGTATAAATATTGCATAGATTTATGGCTGATAAAGATTTGAACATAAGCGAGGCGGCCAAGTACTTGGGCTTTTCCATCGATACACTTAGGCGGTGGGACAAGAGCGGAAAACTTCCTGCCAAAAGGAGTGAGGGCGGTCACCGCTATTACCCACAAACAGACCTGGAGCTATTTAAAAGGGATATTTTTGCTTTAGCAACAGAGTGGATGTTGGGGGCTCCTAAAGAGCCCGAAGATGCATTTTACTGCCCAACTAGTTCGGAATTTAAAGGGCGGCTTTCAAAACTGCAGAGTGCTTTGGAAAAGTTACCGGATCTAAGAGAATACTTCCCGCTTATTGTCGCGACTGTTGGAGAAATAGGAAATAACTCCTTTGATCATAACTTTGGAAATTGGCCAGACATATCGGGGATATTTTTTACTAAATTCGAACCCAGTTGCCCCTTCTTTCGGACCTATGTATATACCAATTCCTTTAAGACCATTAACCGGTTTTAATACCACCGTGTCACTTTTTATTTCCGGAAGAACTTTAGCTAAGTCTTTTTTTTCTTCAACCAATAAGGTTTGTGGCATGTACTTACCGATTGCTTTAAAAGTTGCCCATTTATCCCACGCGAGGACTTTAAATTCCCTCTCATTTATCACCTCAAGAGAGTCGCCGGAAATAGGAAAATCGATACCTCCGGTCCTGTCGTAAACAACATCCATTTTAAGTTTATCTTTAACTAACTTAAAACCACCCTCTTCAAAGCACCAACCGCCTTCGAAGATGCCATCTCCGGAGTAAGTTTTACGTGTCAGAATATAAACATCCCAACCTTCGACCTCCATTAATTTCAACAACCTTATGTAGACGTCCAGCTTCCCTACGATGTGAGAAAGTGGTGTTTCTCCCTGAAGTTCCTTTGAGAAACAAATTCCTACTTTTTTCCTCATTACTCACCCCCTTGTTTCAAAAATACCAAAATCAACGAGCTTTATAAGTAAAACCGGGGCCTCTATTTACTTCCAATAGCCATACCTTACCGTTTGTGTCTACTGCCGCGTCTACACCCGCAATTTCAATTTTAAGTATCCGTGAAGACTTGATCGAGATATCCTTAACATCCTCGGCAATTTCGCAAATGTCTATAAAATCTTCCTTTGCACCCAAAGAGACATTATTTCTAAATTCGTTGGGATCCATAGATGTTTTTCGTTCGTAAGAACCCACCTGATCACCCACCACAAGTACTCTGAATTCCTCCTTCTTTTCTATAAACTTTTGAAATAAGAATTTATTATTGGGAAATCTGGTAACCAGATCATCAAAATCTTTGATTGTCTTTACCAAATGGACTCCAATTCCTCTTTGTGAATAAAGATCCTTGGCGACAAGCGGTAAACCGAACTTTTCTACTATCTTGGGTGCACTTTTCAAAATATTCCCTTTATAACAAAAAAATGTGGGAATTATGGGCTCTAAAATAGACCAAATCATAATCAAGTACCGATTTATCGTCAATGGATATTGATGTATTTTTACCATCAATATCTATTGTTATGTCCTCAAAATGGGCAATATCAACTGTAACATCTGAAGGCATTAAATTCCTGAGTCCATCATAGAAACTGTTTTTGTTCGAATAAGTCCTATTTACCAAAATTAATATTTTTTGCATTTATCAAGCGGTATCTTCTACTTTAACCAAGAATCCTTGAAGATCTCGTCTGCCTATTATACACACTCGCTTAAGTCCTTTCCTGTTTGCAACCGAAGCTATTGTGTTTATTCTTCTCCCTGCCAGATAAAAACTGAGGTTGATTACAGATCTTTCTTCAGATCCTAATGAACTTTTAAACACTTTTGTCCATAGAATATTGTTGCCTTTCAAAAGCCCGTTTTTCTCGGCGAAAGTTTTATCGATTGAACTTCTCCATGCTCCTGTGTCAACTTTCGCAACAACCTCTACTTTTCGCCTATTGGGAAGTATTACTTTAATTATTTCGTCATTTTTTATTGTTTTGATTCCCTCTTCCAAGGCTTTTCTGTTCTCAAATCTTCCTGCAAAAAGAGCCTTGGCAATCATAACTCCATGATCTTTATCAACTACATTTAAATCTTCAACTCTTTCCAGTCGTTTCTTCAGACCTTCCATGTTGGCCAATTGTATCTGAAGACCCGGTTGGGCATTGAGCTCAAGAACCATTGGCCCTTTGTCGGGATGAACCACTATGTCTACCCCAGCATAACCCAATCCAGAGGCGTCCTGGGCATTAACGGCTGTCTCAAGAATAGAACTCCAACCGGGTATTTTAATTCCTCGAAGCTTGAGCTCCGTTCCGGGTTTGAATACAATTTCTTCGCCATGCCAGATCGCTTTTGTGGTAATTCCTGTAGCAATATCAACACCAACTCCCAAGGCCCCCTGATGTAAGTTTGCCCTACCTCCGGACTCTTTAGTGGGAAGTCTTAACATGGCCATAATGGGAATTTTATTAAAAACAATTACGCGAATATCCGGAGTGCCGCGATATGCCCATCTCCTAAAAACTTTTGCCCTTCCTACGTATTCCTGAATAAAGCCAACATCAGGAACGTTACCCATTGAATATGCACCTTCCAGAATATCCAGTGTGTGTAGCTTTAAATCGTCAATTGTAAGTCTCTCTTTTTGTGTACTCAACCACCTGCCGTCTTTTAACCGTCTTTTAACAACAATAATTCCCTCTCCACCCATTCCACGACTGGGTTTCAAAGCAAATTTTGGCGGTAGGAAATCCCAATTATATGCAAGCACGTCTCTTGGATCTGTAAACTTCTTATATATTTTGGGGTGTGGCACATCCGCTTTTTTTAATACTCTCGCCGTTTGGATTTTACTGTCAGCAATGTTTTTACCACGCTTAGTGTTATATTTATACGCAAAGAGTTGAGTACGGGCGTTTAGACCAAGAATGGTTGAAACTTTCATAGTGGCTTATTCTTACTAGCTTTTGATGAGTTTTCTGAAACGGTAAAATTCCATAACCCTAAGGCCAGTGTATTTTCCGAGTATAAGGTCGGCTACTGCAACCATAGTCAGTGAAGCCTCAGGTTTTAAAAGTACGTACTTCCTCAGCGGTTCCAGGGTTAGGAAAAAATAGGATATCAAAGATAAGATCAAGGTTTCAAAGGTCAGATTAACCGCGGTTTTCGCACTCTTTCCAAGTTGGACTCTGCTAAACTCCTCCGCCAAAAGGATCAGAACAAGTACGGCAAAAATTGAAACATTTGCAAGAGCCGGGAAGTTTAAAATCGGCGCCAAAAAGAGAACCCCCAAAACGGCAATAACCACTGCCCAAAGGATAAATGACATTCTGGGAAGATACTGCAATTTTACTTTTAATTTTCGTAGTATCATACGAATCAAGGTTGAAACAGCAACTATCACCAAAAAAAGGCCTATTCCCACGACCGGCCCTGTTGCCACAAATACTACAGATAGTGCAGCCGGAAGGAAAATACCAAATCCGCGGATACCTACAACATTACGCGAAAACGCAACAACAAACGTGACTATCGGTAAAAGGAGGAGGAGAACTAATGTATTTGCCGGCACTCCGGCCTCCACAGCTCCCCTTATTGCATATTTAACAGGGTTAAAAAGCTTCTCCAGGGGGCCCAATGATTCCGTACTTTTTTGCGTAATATCAACCGGAGGCACACCCGGGGTGGGTTCCAAAGTTGCCGTCGGTGTTGGACTGAGTGATGGACTGGGGGTTACTGCCGAAACAGGCAGAAAGCCTGATGAGGCTAAGAGAATGACCATAAAAAAGAGTAGGCCGAATATTTTTCGCATGGGAATTAATCTTATTGAAAGTACGTATATTGTAACATAGAGGGACTTAAAAATCTCTACGTACAGGTTCAAATCTTACACCAATCCGAGGGTACATCTTGAATACAAACTTGGATTGAGCTTATAATAAGCTTCGCCACCCAAATCCCCCCGTAAGGCTATAGCTCTAAGCTTGCCAAACTGGGTTTTGTGGCGTCTTATAAAAAATGTTAAAAATTATCAAAAGATTCTATTCGTTTATATGGAAACATAAGTGGTGGTTCATCTTGGCAATGATTGCTACCACCTTTGCTTACGTGTTTGAGCTTATTACTCCCTATTTTTTCAAGCTGTTTGTAAATACCCTGCAGACCGGTGATTTCGACCAACTCTATAAGCTGATATTAATTTATATTGCTACCCAGTTTGCCGGTCTTGTATTCGGCAACCTCAAGTACTTATTGGGTGATATTGTTGCAGTCGACACGTCTATTGATATTAGAAGGTCAATATTTAAATATGTTCAGGAACTGGATATTTCCTTCCATTCAGGGAAAAGCACAGGAGCTCTAATTAGCGCTTTCAAACGTGGAGATAATGCTTTTTGGGGTCTTTATGAACGACTCAACCAAAGAATGTGGGAAATTGTTATTGGATTTGCCGTCATGGGTTACTTTTTTATACAAATCGATTATAGGTTTGTGCTTATATTCCTGGTTTCCTTCCTACTAACCCTGGTAGCAACTAAATATTTGGCAGGCTACAACATCAAAACACGTAACGAATTTAATGAATGGGAAGATCAAATATCGGGAATTATCACCGACAACCTTATAAATTATGAGACCGTTAAGCTCTTTGCCAAGGAGGGATGGGAGCAAAATCGTCTTAAAAACACCTTCAAAACTTGGAAAAAGTTTCTTTGGAGGCATTTTTGGACTTATAGAATGATTGACATGAGTATCGGTTCCCTTGTAAATATTTCCGTTTTTCTGGTGCTGGCCTTTTCCTTAAATCTAATAAAGGAAGGCGGAATAGGGATTGGAGATTTTGTATTAATAATCAGCTACGTAAGCATGTTCTTTCCCAAACTTTTTGATCTAATCTACGGACTTAGAGAAATATCAACAAACCTGGCTGATATCAAAAAGTATTTTGAATTGCTGGACCACCAGGTTGACGTAAAAGATCCGGAAAACCCTGTAAAAGTTGATCATGTTTATGGCGAAATCATATTTAAGAACGTTAAATTCGCATACCAAAACAGGTTCAAAAGTGCTATCAATGGAATTAACCTGACAATTGAACAAGGTCAATCTGTGGCTCTTGTTGGACGAAGCGGTTCCGGAAAAACCAGTTTGGTTAAACTTCTGATGAGATTTTTCGATTTATCGTCGGGTCGCATTACAATTGACGGCATAAATATTAACGATTTTACTAAAGATACTTTAAGAGGGTTTATCGGAACTGTTCCCCAAGAACCTATACTATTTAATAATACCATTGCATATAACATTGGTTACGCCGCCAATAATCCAACTTTAGCAAAAATCCGCGAGGCTGCTAAACTTGCAAATATTGACAATTTTATTCAGAGTCTTCCAAAAAAGTATGAAACAGAAGTTGGAGAGCGTGGAGTAAAGCTCTCCGGAGGCCAAAAACAGCGTTTGGCAATTGCCCGAATGATTTTAAGTAATCCCGATATTGTTGTTTTTGACGAGGCTACAAGCCAACTGGATTCCGAGTCCGAAAAACTGATTCAGGACGCATTTTGGAAAGCTCGTGCCGGAAAAACCACCATTATTATCGCCCACCGGCTTTCAACTATTATGAGAGCAGATAAGATTGTCGTTATGGAACGGGGTAAAATTAAGGAAATGGGAACGCATGAAAGTTTAATAGCCAAAAAAGATTCTTTATACTCACATTTTTGGAACTTACAAATTAAATTGGATTAAGAACACTACTTATTCTTCTTTGCTTTGCATACCAAGAAGCCAAAGCACAGCTTCCTTCTTGTAACGCCTATCACCCCTGGAGTTGATGCGGATAGCCGGAAGCTTACCTCTTTTACCCCATCTTTTTATCGTCAAAGGAGATACTCTAAGAAGCTCGCTTACCTCACGAACAGTTAATAAATCCGGAAGATCTTCTAACTTGAGTCTCTTTTTGTTATTTTGATCCATTTATATATTGTTTCCTGCCTGAGATCAATCTTTCCTAGTCAGAAGATAACAAAAGGTATCTATGATGTCAATATGGAGTTTCTTACCTTTTTGTCAAAAGGCAACAAAAGGTATCTATGATGTCAATATGGAGTTTCTTACCTTTTTGTCAAAAGGCAACAAAGTTTTGTGCAACAGTGTCGATAGGTATTTATTCAATAAACAGTGACGAACTCAAAATTGAATTTATGCTACACGTTCTTTGATGGCGCTATAGTACATATGAAGGTAATCTTCTGCTTTTTTCCAATGCTCCTCCCCCATTCCGGCGAGGGCTAAATTCTTTTCCACACCGGCCAATACTCTGAGATGTGCAGCTTTGGCCGCTTGAAGAAGTGAAATTCTGTAAACCTCCGCCAAATGTTCTGTCGCCAAAGCCTCTGCATCGGAGGCTATGGCCATACTATCTTTATTTCTCATTTTCCTATTAAAATCCACCTCCATTGAAGCAACTATTTTAGGTTCGAATGCGAGTTTAATTTCGTCTTTGATGAGCCCGTAAAATTCTCTCATTTTATCTTTAGCCAAATCCCACTTATCGTCTTTTTCTTCTATAATCGCTTCTACAAAATATTTAACGGCCTCTTTTGCCAACTCCTTGGAAATGCCATATTGCTCACAGAGATGTTTCATTGCATAATCCTTAAACCTTACCCCATCAGGGATTTTGGAAAGCCTCCACCAGGAAAGCTCAAGGTTGGCAGTAATTTTAGGATCAAATTTAAAGTGCTCGACTGTGTCATTACCCCCAAATCTTCTTCTTCTGCGGCTAAAATCCAAAATCGCATCTTTTAGCTTTTCTGGGGTAAAATCCGGAAGATGTTCAGTTGCAAAAAAATATTCCGCATATGTCATCTGCCAAGGAAGAAGTCCGCTTGTCCTCTGTTCACCTGAAGTTCTTATAAAAAGATCGGGGTATGGATATGGCTGGTCAATTTTATTGGGAGTCACACCATCTTCCACAATTTTTCTTACGGCTCTTAATATCTCGTCCCTTCCACCGTAATCCAAGGCTAAATTTATAATATGTTCGTCATATTCACGGGTTGCGCTCTCGACTCTGACGATTTCGTCGGATAACTCCTTGGGAAACCTGTCTTTACGACCTAAATGTATAAGGCGCGTACGATTTTTGTGACATTCTTTCTCAAAATCTCTCAAACCCTTCTTCAGAAGCTTAAAAAGTTCGTTTATTTCTTCCTTTGGTCTGTCCCAATTCTCCGTAGAAAAAGCCCAAATTGTAAAAGTGTGGATACCAAACTGCTTTGAAACATGAGCCAGTTCTTTTACTGCTTTATACCCGGCTTTATGCCCTTGCCAAGGATGTAAACCTCGAGCTCTTGCCCAACGCCTGTTACCGTCAAGGATAATAGCAATATGATTGGGAACATTTGTACCTTCCGGAAGTAAAATCTCACCCGCCATGGTCAAAATTATAGCACACCAAAGAGTGATGTGAGGTATAATATGTTGTTCATGGTACAAGATACGCTTGAAAAAACCAAAGAAACGGTCTGGCCGGAAATCAGAAAGTATTTGGAAGACCCCACCTACCCCAGTCAATTCCGAATACCCAAAGACTACAAAAAAGAGGTAGATTTATACTGGAAAATAAACCGCGACTACCCGGAAAGAAAAGGTAAATACTTACGCCCCACTTTAGTGCTTCTCACGTCCCGGGCTATGGGAACTCGTGCGTCTCAGGCACTGAGCACCGCTGCCGCCATGCAGCTTTCGGAAGAATGGATACTGATTCATGATGATATCGAAGATAATTCTGAAACGAGACGCGGAAAACCAACCCTTCATAAACTCCATGGGGCTGAGCTTGCCATAAACGCCGGCGACGCAGTTAATACTATTATGTGGAAAGTAATTAATGATCTTTCTTCAAAAGAAATAAGCGATGAGTTTTATAGAATTTTAATGCACACCGTTCTTGGCCAGGCAGTCGAACAAATCTGGACCAATAACAAAATTAAAGACATTACTGATAAAAAATATTTGTTTATTGCTGACAGTAAAAGTGCTTATTATTCAATTGCAGGACCGATGCGCCTTGGCGCGATAGTTGCCGGTGCCACTTCCACCCAAATTGATAAAATTACAAATTTCGGGCTTTACCTGGGACGCTGTTTTCAGTTGGTCGACGACATTCTCGATATTGAACAGGATAAAAAAGAGGGAAAAATCACCTTGGCTAATACCAAAGGTAAAAAGTACACAATAAATCTGGCCAAGAAAATGAAAGACCTTGCCAGGAATATATTCGATAAAGAACTGGGTTTCCTGTCTCACGAGCCTGCCAGAACCGAATTAAAAGAACTCATAAATTTTATATTGGAAAGAGAATATTAAAATTTCTCTAAAATTAATTTGAACCATGGGGTGTATTTCCGGGGACTTTTTAATAAGTCTTTTTTAAGCTTCTTAACCTCAATCCATTTATAATCATCTATTTCCTCAGGGTTTGGACTAAGCTGGCCGTCATAATTTCCTACAAAAACGTGGTCAAGTTCACACTCTCCCCACTGTTTGTCATCCATTTCAGCTTGATAGGTAAAAATGAAAACTTCTTTGAGTGGGGTTTTAAAACCGAGTTCCTCATAGATCCTTCTTTCTGCAGCCTCCTTGTAACTTTCCTCGGGGTATGGATGTGTACAAACTGCGTTGCTCCAGACCCCACCCCAGGTTGGTTTTGTGGCTGCTCTTTTAGTAATGAGCATTTTGTCGGCATTAAATATTACTATTGATATTGCCCTATGCAGTGGAACCGGGATTTTGTGGGTAGAAAATTTCTCACCAAACCCTAATACGGCATCTTTTTCATCGACTAGGACAATTGGTTTTGCTCTTTTTTTCATTTCACAATACGGGCTCCTTTTGAGACTCTATTAATTATAATTTTTTTGACACCCTGAATCTTTTCGAGTTTTGTTTTTACTTTTCTGACATCTTTGGACCGGCATATAACATGAATATTAGGGCCGGCATCAATCGTAAAATACGTTTCTAAGCCCGCTTCCCTCCAGGTGGTGATTGACTGCATAATTTCTAAAGTTTTAGGCAACCAATAAAATAGCGGGGGCTTGCTGGTCATCATTACCGTGTGCATATTAATAGCTTCTTCCTCAACGATTCTTCCAAATTTCGTAAAATCTTTATTTTTTAGTGCTAATTTGATGTCTGCGATCTTTTTATCCATCTCCGAAATTCTCGCTTTATAAAAAGGACTGCTGGTAGCCTCTTTGTGTCCCTCAGTTGAGCCAACTTTTTTGGATTTTTCGCCTACCACCACTATTATGTCTCTAATATCCCAATATTCAGGAGATTTTAAAGAATAAGCATATGAATCGCTGCTTTTGGAACCCTTTTTCCACTCAACAAATCCGTCAGGGATCGAACGGCATGCGGAACCCGAACCAAGTCTTGCAAGAACCGAAAGCTCTTTTTCTGAAAGATTAAGGCCGGCAGCTTTTACACCTGCCAGGGTTAAGGCGGCAAAACCCGAAGCTGAAGATGCTATACCCGCACCTTTGGGAAAGTTATTCTTACTTAAAACCTCAGCAAAAAAATTAATTCTTGCCATTTTTCGAATCAAGTTGAGATGTCTGCCAATCCTCTCTTTTTCCTTACCGTCAATTTTTTTACCATCGATAATTACCAGATCATCAGACAAAATCTTTTTAAACTCTACTGAGGTTTCCGTATATGCATCAGAGAGGTTCATGGAAATTGAGGAATTGGCAGGAATTCTCAACTTCTCGTTTTTTTTGCCCCAATATTTAATAAATGCAATATTTGACGGTGCCCGTACAACAACCTTCATTTTTCTATTCTAACTCCCTCCGTATTAAATTTGACATCAATAATAACTCCGCCAGATTTCTCAATTGCTTCTCTTATTTTTGCAGTTTTTGATTTATTTGCCAAGGCAACCATACAGTCCCCCCCTCCTGCACCGGAAAGTTTAGCACCAAGTGCCCCGGCCCGTCTCGCAGCCTTTGTCAGACTTCCAAGCTCTATACTACTTATAGAGAGGTCTTCCAGAAGTTTTTGATTTTCATCCATAAGTTCGCCCAATTTCAAGTAATCTGTATTTTCCAAGGCTATTTTTGCCTTTTCTACAATTACCCTTATTGAAGCAAAAATTTCGCCAATTTTCTTTTCGTGACTTTTATAAAGTTTAGCCACCTTTTGAACTAAAGTTGTTGTATCTGCTTTAATCCCCGTATATCCGACAACTAATGGTAATCGGGAAATTTTAAGAGGTTTTATTACTTTTCCACCCCTCACAAAATATATCGTACCACCCCAAACTGCAGCAGCAATATCAAAACCGGATCCTACCCCCTGAACTTCTAAAACAACCTTAAAACATATATCAAACAGAGATTTATTATCTACTTCTATATCAAAAATCTTTGATAATGCCTTAACCATGCAAACCGTTACTGCGGAAGAGCTTCCAAAACCAAACAAACTGGAGAAGTCACTTTTCGTGTCAATTTTGAGTCCTGATACTATTTTGTATTTCTTGAAGAAAACCTCAATTGCTTTGAGAACAAATTTGACCTCCTTTGGGTAATCAACACCACCCAAATCAGACACTTTTATGGAATAATTATCTATTTTAAGCTCGGGGGCGTTGATTTTAATAGATTCCCCCCCGACTTTTTCAACATTAACGTACACTCTTTGGTCAACCGCCGTTACGATACAAGGATTCCCGTATAAAACGGCGTGCTCACCAAAAAGCATTAATTTACCCGGTGCCGAGACTAAAACGTTTGACTTTTTCATGGCTCATCAAGGTCTCTTACTATCAGTTCTCTTCCGGTAGTAATTTTTGATATCCTTTTTGCGGTATCTATAAGTAGAGATCTGATTGATTCACCTGCAACTGCTAGGGCTTCTGTCTCGCTTACTAACCCAAGCGAAAGCTCCTGGGCGATATAGTTAACCTTATCAGATGTCCTGAGACTACTGCAGTGCCAGGATTCACAAGTTCCGGGTTTACCTTTTTGATGTAGGCCACATCCCTCCCCCTTTTTACCGGAGCTATCGTTTAAATGTGGACAGGGTGAGTTTTCAGGTTTCGTAATCGAAACCAGCTGCCCATCGAGTTCAATGTTGGGTAGCACACAACAGGCATTACAAAGCTTTCCGCTCGGGAGTTCACAGCCTTGTTTGCCCCATATATTAATTCTTTCTTGCATTGGTGATATTATAATCTATAACCGTGCAATTCGAAAAAATTTACAAAGAACTGGCACTACCTTTAACTAAGTTTGTAATGAAAAGGATGGGAGCCCGTGAATCAGAGGTTGAGGAGGTTGTTGAAGAAACTGTCGTGGCAGCCTGGAAAGGCTGGAATACTTTTGAGCACAAAAGCAGCTATTTTACAT
>LCBU01000048.1 GCA_000997405.1 Candidatus Woesebacteria bacterium GW2011_GWA1_41_7
TATCCACAATTTAGCTATTGTTGACGCCAATTAATTAGTTATAATAAGAAATGAAGAGTTGAATGTACCTAGTTCATTCAAGCTAGAATTAGCTTGAAATACTGTCATACCGTTTGACTTTAAAATACCACTAGTGTAGCATATGAAAGCGTGTATTATTCTAGGTTACATCGTCTTTTCAATAAGTCAGAAATCACAATAAAAAACATGAAATTTAAGGCAGATAAAAGATAGTCAATACAACCATTTTTGGTTTTTTTCGGTCTTATGCTCTGGCTCTCTGCTTCTGTAAATGACCCGAATTTATAGAAGCGGACAACCCAAACAATAGTTCTAAATAAGAAAAACCCCAGAACAACAAGTATCCCGATCGTAAAAACCATGCTTGTTCTTTTGGTTTTTTCCCCAAAAGATTTCTCTTCTTCCAAAATAGATGCCAGTGTGCCACTTCCTTTTTCTGCGTTTATAAATGAGGCGTTTGTGGGAAAAAGAACACGTACTTCAAAAAAAGTTTCAGAAGGAAGATTTGTTGCATTAAAGTACACCGAATTATTTGAAACGATATTAATTCTTCCGTTAAGAGGTCCGTGACCAAAAGCCCAAATTTGATCGTCGGGGGCATCGTATGGAAGAATAACTTTTACATTTACACTCCCCACCCCTTTTGTCCATTCATCCCCAATCAGTTTCCAATAAAATTCCGAAATATCTTTATGATTTGTTACCGCATCGGTTATTTTGTAACTGACTGTAAAAGTTTTATCTTCACTATATGCCTGGTAATACCACTTTATATATACTTTTCCGGATTCTTCCGTTGCCGTAAAACTTGTTGCCCCGCGGACACTGACATCCTTAATCTGATGACTATCTAGAGGTATCCACTCATCTGCCCAGGAGAAACTTCCGTCAAATGAATATCTTCTTTCTTCCGTCACGTTGGCGGAGCCGTCTTTGTTAATTTGAACCGTAATAGTAGCCGAGGGAATTGAGTAGTCTTTAGCCAAAACCTTACCTGTAAATAAAAACAGGAGTGTTCCAAAGATTACCGGAAATATTGCAAATTTTTTGGTCACAATAATACATATTAACCACAATCCTTGCTACGATGCAATTAGTTAACTAAATGGAGATTACTGTGTTTTCCTTGAAGTTCTCAGAAGTGCTCTTTTTTCCTGCTCGTCACGCATTATTGCCCTTTTAATTTCCTCACTTTTCAGATTTTTGTTTACGGCCTTTTGACATTCAGAATCAGGGCATGTGGTTACTGTATAAACAACAAGAGAATTCCCGACTTTTTCCTCACGGGTAGAAGTTACTATTCTTTGCTTACCACATCGGGTACAAGTACTCATATTTAAGTCCTTCCGCCTCTAAATCCGGCATGTCCGCCGTTTCTTTCACCGCGGCCAAATTTGCCGCGTCCGCCCTCTCGTCTTTTACCAAATGATGGTCTTTCGCTTCTAAATCCTCCGTGGGGTCTGTCTCCGAAGTTCCTTCTTCCTTCGGATCTGTCTTCCATAGGCTTGGCTTCCGCAACAATTAATTTTCTTCCACCGAATTCGCTATCGTTTAGTGTCGAGACTGCCTTTGTTGCTTCCTCAATAGTTTCCATTTCAACAAATCCAAAACCTTTGGATTTACCGGTCATTCTGTCTTGAATAACTGCTGCGGAGACAACGGTTCCGGCATCGGCAAAAAGGTTCTTGAGTTCGTCCTGGGTTGTCGTAAAAGGCAGACCTGCTACAAAAAGTCGTTTATTCATTAATTAAGCTTTGAGAGGTTATTTTAGTCACCTAAATGCAAGCTATGGGGGTATTATATCACGCCAGCCGCGATAAAGATACTTTCGGGAGGTTCCGCTTAGGCTTGATAGTATAAAACTTCTTGAAAAAAAGAGGTTCCCTTATTATCATTGTAGCTGTGAGCAAAAAAACGACATCCCTGGCAAAAAAGATTACCAAAGAAAGCAGTATTCAAACCTACTACACCATGCTTCTTTTGGCCGACAAGGGTTTGGCCGGAAATTGTTTTAAAGGATATGCTTATTTCCGCTGGATCGATGACCAGATAGATATCGATATCCATTCCCCAAAAACACGTGTCGGTTTTATTAACCGCCAAAAAAAGATTATCAACGATTCCTATGAAGGAAAGGTTATAAAAGGACTATCCCCCGAAGAGAAAATCATCACCGAACTCATAAGTTCCGACACCGTCAAAAACTCAAAATTAAAATCTTTCATTATTAATTTTTTCAAAATCATTGAGTTTGATGCTTACCGCAGAGGTAAAGATATCACTGGAAAAAAACTCGATTGGTATTCGGTAACTTTAGGGCAAGCGGTCACCGATTGCCTTCAACATTTTATTGGCAACAAAGCTCAATATCCCGAATCCAAAGACCGCTGCAAGGCGGCAATTGCAGCCCATATCACTCATATGCTTAGGGATTTACGTGAGGACATTGTTAACGGTTATGTAAATATTCCGATAGAGTACCTAAAAAAGTACAGACTAAATCTCGACGATATTTATGCCGATGCTTTTATAAACTTTGTTAAAGAGAGGGTAAAGGTGGCCCGTAAATATTTTAAGTTAGGTAAAAAATACATAGATACCCTCCCCGTATTAAGGTGTAAAATTGCCGGGTACTGGTACCACGCCCGTTTTGAAAGGATTCTAAAAATAATCGAGCGGGATAACTATATTCTCAGGGAAGATTATTCCCGTGGACGAAGCCTTGATAATTATGCCAATCTTGCCTGGTTGACGGTAGAGGTTTCCTGGCGTCATTTTGCCAAAAAATAATATGTCGAAAAAAATCCCAACAGCCATAGTCATAGGGTCCGGAATCGGCGGTATTGCTACAGCCGCCCGGCTGTCACGCCGTGGTTTTAATGTTACTGTTTTTGAAAAAAATTCCAAACCGGGAGGGCGCTGTAATCAAATGGAGAGAAACGGCCACTCATTCGATACCGGTCCCACTTTCCTGCTTTTGCCGGATACGTATAGGCAAACTTTTACAGACCTTGGTGAGGTTATGGAAAACCATTTGAAACTCTATCGGGTAGATCCTACCTATCAAGTCCATTTCAAAAATAAGAAAGGGCTAACTTTGACCTCGGATCTTCTCGAAATGCAAAAGCAACTTGAAAAAATAGAACCGGGCAGTTTTAACGGCTACCTGCGCTATCTGGAGGAAGGAGACCGCCACAACCGTCTTTCAACAAAATATATTCTGGAAAAACCTTTTTACAAATTTTATGAGTACATCAACCCCCAAAATTTATTGTTACTTCTTAGAGTAAAGGCTCTTACCAGACATTATCAAAACGTCAGCCATTTTTTCAAAAGCGATTCTCTCAGGGCAGGTTTTACATTTCAGGATTCCTACATCAGTGTCAGCCCGTATAAAGCTATGGCTACTTTTTCCATGCTTCAGTTTACCGAACTCGTTGAAGGTGTCTGGATGCCAAAAGGCGGAATGTATCAGGTCATAAAAGCTCTGACAAATATCGCCAAAAAATTAAAAGTAGAATTTCATTTCAACTCCCCCGTCGAAAAGATTAACTGCGAAGGGGGCAAGGTAACAGGTGTTACATTGGCAAACGGCAAGAAATATTTTGCCGATGTTGTCGTATCAAATGCAGATCTTCCTTATGTTTATAATCAACTTTTGCCAAAAAGTAATGAGGCCAAAAGATTACTCAATAAAAAATATTCATGCTCTTGTCTTATGTTTCTGTGGGCAGTTAAAAAACAGTATGGGCAGCTTTCCACTCACAATCTTTTCCTGGCAGGAGATTATGAAAAAAGTTTCAGTGCTGTCCTGGAAGATTTGAATCTACCGAAAGATGCAAGTTTTTATGTCCACTCTGCAATTCAGATCAATCCCCAGTCAGCTCCCAAAGGACAAGATTCATTAGTTGTAATATTTCCCGTCGGTCACATTAATAATTCCAAACACCAAAATTGGGAAAGTTTACAAAAAGCGGCGAAGACATTGGCATTTAAAAGACTTGCCGAAATAGGTATCAAAGATATTGAAAAACAAATTAAGTTTGAGGTAAAAATTAATCCCGATCAGTGGAAAGATTATTACAATCTTACTAACGGGTCGATATTGGGACTAAACCACAACTTCTTCCAAATGGGTTACTTTAGGCCGCAAAACAAACACAAGAAATATAAAAATCTGTATTTTGTCGGCGCCGACACTCATCCGGGAAGCGGACTTCCTGCAGTTTTACTATCCGCCGGTCATGTCACTAAGCGTATATTAAAAGAGTATCAATCAATAATATGAGAAAAGATAACAAAAATACTTCCTGGCAAAAAGTTGCCCCCTGGTACAACAAGATTACCGACGAGGGTCGGGGCCATTACTATCATCAACACGTAGTGATCCCCGGCGTTCTCCGCCTTTTGGATATTGGTTCTCAACCATCAACCGTTAATCATATGGATTTAGCCTGCGGAAACGGTGTTTTGGCAACAAGCCTACCTAAAGAAGTTGAATACAGGGGGATTGATATTGCTCCCTCACTCATCAATCAGGCAAAAAAAGGTGACCACAACCCCAAGCATGAATACATAGTTTCCGACATTACAAAACCTTTACCCTCGGCCGATTTCTCTCATGTCACTATCATTCTTGCCTTGCAAAATATCCAAAACCCCGGCAGAGTTTTACAAAACGCTTCGCAACATTGTAAAAAAGGTGGTGCTTTGGTCATAGTCCTAAACCATCCCGCCTTTAGGATTCCGCGTCAATCTTCCTGGGGAATAGATGAAGGTAGAAAAATTCAATACAGAAGAGTCGACAAATATATGAGTTCCATGCAAATCCCGATTAATATGAATCCTGGGGACCGCAGCAGTAAATTCACAATGAGTTATCACTTTCCCCTAAGCTCCTATTCTAAAATGCTAAAAGATGCCGGATTTTTAATCGAGGTAATTGAAGAATGGACTTCAGACAAAGAATCCGAAGGACGCGCAGCTAAGATGGAAAACCGTTCACGATCCGAAATTCCTCTTTTCCTGGCAATTAAAGCCATTAAAAAATGAATAAAGAAAGATCGCAAATACCCTGCGTGATTAACCCCGAAAAGATTTGTGACTGTCCGCTAAGATCTTTGAATGCCGAGTATGTTAATTATGCGGGCAAAAAAGACAGAGGCATACGCTCTGCTATTCAGCGTCAGGGTTACGATCACGTTTCGCCGGGACTCATCAAAGAACTTCTCACCCACCCTCAGGGAGGATATTATACGGAAGCTTTTAATATGGTTTTCGAATTTTCCCCTGTCATGCGGGAGATCAGAGAAAATATTATTGATGCTTGGGTAAGAACAGTTACGAGAGCAGTGGGTTACGATCAAAGTAAGATCCCCTGTCCAAACTTTTCCTCCGACAAAAAAGAATCCGAATGAAGCTTAGCTGACAAAAGCTAGACTCTGAAATTATTCTGGGTCAATGGAGTCAAACTACTGTGCAATCAGTCTATTTTAAGGCTTTGTAAAAATGAATCCCTTACTTGAGAATATTTACTACTATTTATGTCGTCCTTTGTTTCACAATCAGGAGCACATATAAATCGAACCCTTATATAATAAGATTTTTTAGAAAGATGATACTCATCCTGGCAACCTTCCCAACAAAAAAACTTGTTAAGCCATTTATTTCCATTAATGTTTACCGAATTAGAATAAACATTGGTCCCACCCCCCGAGACATCTGATAAATCATAGTTACTTATATCCATATATATTTCAGCACCAGATTGTATGAACGGAATGGCATCGCTTGTGTAGTCAGGAGAGATAAGATGAACATATTGGAAATCACTTTTGTTTCCTACTTCGCTCCACCCTACGGGAACCACATAGGACAGATGTTTCCTGATCTCCAGTGCTACCGAGGGAGACGGTGTCGGAGATAAACCGACATTTATC
>LCBU01000049.1:0-726 GCA_000997405.1 Candidatus Woesebacteria bacterium GW2011_GWA1_41_7
TATATTTTGATAGCTACAAATAAGCAATCAAAAGATATAAGCGGCGCCTCCTATTGGTATTTGGATAGGGATGACGGGATCGTTGATAAGAAATTGCCCGACATTAAGGAGTCTTACGACAAAGTGTATAAAGTTGCAAAAAGAATCCAGCTTGCCAGAAAAATTAATCATTTTAAGTGTCCCAAGGGCGGTTGCTATGCCTGCCGACCTTACGAACGTATTCTTAAAGGTGAGGGAGAGTTTGTTGGAGTAAGCGACACACGCCAAGATATTTACATTCTTAACGATTAAATATTTTGGGAAATGAAGTTTTTAATCTCCGTAAAATTTAGGTTTCCGGCTTTAGGATAAAGAATATATGCTCCCTCCGCAGACTTACCCTCATTAAGTAAGTTCTCAGTAGTCAGGTGGATTTCGGTACCGGTATAAGCCGATGTGTCTCCGAATATTTCGATTAAAGTTTTGATTTTACCAAGAGTAAGATCTGTTTTAACCATTTCCGAAAGCGTGCCGATAGTTGAGTCAAGTTTATTTAAAGATTTTAAACTTAGCAGTTTATTTTTTACTCCGGCAAGAACAGCGAATTGTCTGGCACTTCTGGCAAAGTCACTGTCGGCGTGACGGGAACGGACGAATTTTAAAGCCGCGGTTCCGTCGAGAGTGGCGGGACCAACTTTGTAACTTACCGTTTCATAACGACAGGTAAATTGTTTTTCCAGTTCAAAC
>LCBU01000049.1:749-10654 GCA_000997405.1 Candidatus Woesebacteria bacterium GW2011_GWA1_41_7
GTTCAAACCCTGAATATTTGGCTTTAAATCCGTTAATCTCATCTCCGGTGAAACCACAAGTTTCATTTTCCAATCCGGGAACAGGATAAAACGAATCGGTAAAAGCAGTCGGTACCTGAACATCAACCCCCCCAAGATTATCAATCATTTTTGAATAATTTGAAAAATTCACCGCAACATAATTATCAACCGGAAGGCCGGTCACACTTTTGACAGCGGCACTTGTGCTTGGGTAACCGTTGACCGAAGCTTCGGCGTTTATTTTACGGTTGCCGTTTATCCAAAGATCTCTAGGTATCGAAATCAGAGTGTATTTTTTGGAGTTGGTATCTATATGCAGAACTATAATACTATCGGTAAGCCCTCCGCCCGAATGGCCGCTTCCTCCGTAGCCCAAAAGCAGTACGTTGAAAACTCCTTCCTTTGAATCTACGGGTTCCGGGGAAACATTGATATACACATTTGAAGGTGCAGAAGAAACCTCATGTTTCTCAAAAATTTTTGAGAATTTAAAACTAAAATATGTAATTGCAAATCCAGCGGCAAAGACCAGAAAAAGGGCAATTCCTATAAAAATATTCTTTTTGGTTAATTTAGAATTATCTCTCATTAGCATATCTTGCTCATCATTATATCTATATGCTATTGTAAATTGTATGAGTAAAACCTTGAAATTATCCGCTTCGATTTTAATCTGTCTCTTAGTGGGAATGATAGGATCCTTAATCACATATCCCGCGATCCCCACATGGTATGCAGGTTTAGTCAAACCAATTTTTAGTCCTCCCGGTTGGCTTTTCGGTCCGGTCTGGACAATTCTTTATATATTGATGGGTGTAAGTCTTTTTATGGTTTGGAAAAAAGGGACTAAAGATAAGAAGGTCCGTCTTGCACTTAAGTTTTTTGGAATTCAACTGTTTTTAAACGGAATTTGGTCTCCCATTTTTTTCGGTCTTAAAAACCCACTATTTGCGTTTATGGTGATAATCCTTATGTGGTTTTTTATAAGAAAAACCATTATTGCGTTTGCGGAGATAGATAAAAAAGCAAGCAGGCTCCTTTATCCGTATTTGGTTTGGGTAAGTTTTGCCTCAGTTTTAAATTTTTCTGTTTGGCTTTTGAACCGTTAAATAGTACAATTCTTGGTATATGGACATTGATAAACAAAACGTATCACTCGGCGTAATGGAAAAAATTACTTCATTAGCAAAGCGCCGCGGTTTTATCTTCCAGGGCAGTGAAATTTATGGCGGATATCAGGGTTTTTGGGATTATGGCCCTGCCGGAGTGGAAATGAAAAACAACATCAAAAAAGAATGGTGGAAATATATGGTCTCAGAGCAGGAAAATGTAGTGGGAATTGATGCTGCGATAATAATGAATCCAAAAGTCTGGGAGAAGTCGGGACATCTTAAGGCTTTTACGGATCCTCTTGTTGAGTGCAAGGTTTGCAACAAAAGATTTAGAGAAGACTCGGAAGACTCTATTTCGGAGCACGAAAAAACACACAAAGACGAAAAAGACATCTGGACCAAAGCAAAAACCTTTAACCTTATGACCGAGGTCCTTCTTGGTACGACCGAACCGAAAGAAAAATCGTATCTGAGGGGAGAGATTACCCAAGGAGCTTTTGTAAATTTCAAAAACGTAGTTGATTCCAACAGAGTTAAAATTCCTTTCGGAATAGCTCAAATAGGGAAAGCATTCAGAAACGAAATTACTCCCGGAAATCTTACTTTCCGCTCGCGCGAGTTTGAACAGATGGAACTTGAGTATTTTGTTAAACCGAGTGATGGGGAATCTAAAGAGACTTTTGAATATTTCAAAGAAATGAGAAAAAAATGGTATGAAAGCCTGGGTATTGACCCTAAAAAATTAAGATTTCATGATCATGAGCCGGATAAAATTGCCCATTATGCACGTTACGCAACCGACCTGGAATATGAAGCTCCTTTTGGTTGGAGTGAGTTTGAAGGGATCCATCACAGAGGAGACTACGATCTTAAAAATCACGGCCTGACTTATAAAGATAATCTTACAGGTGAAGAATTCACCCCATGGGTTATCGAGACTTCGGGAGGAGTTGACAGGGCAATGCTATTCTTCCTGATTGATGCCTACACCGAGGACGGGGAGAGGGTTTATCTGAAGTTAAATCCCCGTATTTCACCATATAAGGTAGCCGTATTTCCTCTTTTGGCCAATAAGCCGGAACTCTTGAGTAAGGCCAGGGATGTTTATAAAGACCTTAAGGCGAATTTTAATGTTGTGTGGGATGACAGGGGGAATATCGGTAAGCGCTACTTTGCACAGGATGAGATCGGTACGCCCTGGTGTGTGACTGTTGATTTTGAGAGCCTTGATGATAATACCGTGACGGTACGTGATAGAGATACTGCGAGTCAAGAAAGAATCGCCATTGACAATTTGTCGGAATATTTTCAAAATAGACTTAGGAAGTAGAAAGCATGAAGAAATTTTTACCGATCATTGTGGGAGTATTAGTAATCGCGGTGGTGGTGTTCCGGAGCTTTCAGAATCTGAATGGCCGGCAATCTCTTTAACCCCCACCAATAAACCCGGAGTTTCCGGATCCGAAGGGCATTGGCTTAATTTCAAGGTTGAGAAAATTAATGTTCCCGGTGCTGCCTCAATGGATTATCTGTTGGTGTATAGTACCAGCGACGGTGGACAACAGGGTGTTCCGGGAAAAGTGGTGCTTGCCGGTGACAGTTTGGAAAAAATGCTACTACTCGGTTCCGAGTCTTCAGGTAAGTTTAGGTATGACGCAGGTGTCGAACAGGGAACAATGACGATAACATTCAGAAACCAGGCAGGAAAAATGCTGGGCAAGCTTTCTACAGAGTTTCATCTTCAGTCCGGAGTAACGGAACTTACGTCAGTAGACGGGCTTTTTAAATATACGCTGGATAAGGCTCCTAAAGGAATTTACTTTGTTACTCTAAAAACCTACGCTGAACCTGTTACATCGTCCGTTTTCTGGCAAAACGGATACGGTGTCTTTTCTTCTGACGGAAAAGCACATACAGGCACTGTTTCTTCTCAGTAATTCTCCAATTTTCCTTGACCCCTATTTTCGTGAAATAAACCCTTGACATAACCGTGAAAATAATATGTAATGGTTACTAATGGTATAAAATGGTGAACACCGTTTCATACTACATCTGCCCAGATGAAAATAAATGTTTTTAGGAACATATCTTGCAAGTGTAACTTCGGGGAAGAGAATCTCTGTCCCCTCAATTTTTCGCGAAAATTTGGGAAAAGAATTGGTATTGTCGCAGTGGTATGAGGAGTGTCTGGTTCTTGTTAGCAAAAGCTCTTTAAATTCCCTTTTAGGAAGGATTACAGGAAGCCAAGAAACCATAATCGAGCCTATAAGAAAAACCGAACATTTTATTTATGCATCGTCTTACGAGGTAGTGCCTGACGAGCAGGGTAGGATTGTAATACCCGATAGGCTTTTAGCATATGCAAATTTAAAAGACCAAGTTTATTTTTTAGGAGTTGGAGACAGGGTTGAGATATGGAATAAGGAAACTTGGGAGGCGAGGGAAAAAGAGGTTGCGGAAGGAGCGGCCAAGTATATAGAGGAGCTGGCCAGAAGAAATGAACGATAAATATCATGAGACAGTATTGGTTGAAGAAGTAGTGAGTGCTTTGCACATTGAAAAAGGTAAGAAATACATTGACGCCACTTTGGGAAACGCAGGACACACCATGGAGATTTTAGGAAAAGGCGGACAGGTTTTGGGGATTGAGATAGACCCAAAGATGCTGACAATCGCAGAAAAAAGGCTTGAAAAGGAAGTCGTCGATAAGAAAAACTGCAAATTGGTTCAGGGAAGTTTTACGGATATTGATAAAATCGCCCACGGATCAAAATGGGAGAAAGTAAAAGGAATTCTTTTTGACTTCGGGGTAACGAATTTACATCTGAAAGATTCCGAAAGAGGTTTTTCATTCGGAAACTCGGAAGCGCCCTTGGATATGAGAATGGATCCTGAAACTCAGGGAGTTAAGGGGTCGGACCTGCTTAATTTACTTAGGGAGGATCAATTGAGAGAGCTTTTTGAGATAACTTTGGACCCGGGTTCGGCTAAATGGATTACCGGAAGGATTCTCCATTCGAGAGAGGCTAAACCCATAGAGAAGGTTGGGGATCTAGTTGAAATCTGTCAGGGTTTAAGAAGCAGTAAAACGGGTTTAAACGAAGCGACATTACCGTTTTTGGCAGTTAGGATTGCAGTCAATAGTGAGCTTACAAATATTAAAGAGACCTTACCTAAAGCGTTTGACCTTCTTGAGAAGGGTGGAAGACTGGTCGTTATAAGTTTTCATTCGAAAGAAGACGTTTTAGTTAAGAACTTTTTTAAGGAGAAAATAGCAAGTGGGGCTCACGCAATCACTTTTAGACCGGTTACGGCGGGCGGAGCGGAGCTTGAAGCAAATAAAAGATCGAGAAGTGCAAAAATGCGGGTTTTAGAAAAATAACATGAGAAGAATAAAACAGATTCAGGGAAATAAGGAAAATAGGACAATCCGTCGCAGTCTGACAAAATATGTTCTTTTTACCGGGTTGAAACGGCTACATCAAGTGTTGAGGTATCTACACTTAGACAAAAAGAGGCGGAACTTTCGATGGAAAAAAGGAATCTGGAAAATACGCTTGTCAGATCGCTTTCCATGAGTGATTTGGAAGGAAAGGGAAATGAACTGGGCTTCACAAAACCGCAAGCTGTTGTTTATGTTTCCGGTTCTGAAGAGTCCGTTGCAAAACTTCCTTAATTTATGTTTGCTAAAATCCGGCTACTCTCGGTATTTTTTATAATACTTTTTCTGGCTTTGACGGCGAGGCTTTTCTGGTGGCAGGTTATAAACGGCCGCACGCTTGCAGACCAGGCAAGGAATCAACACACCACTTCAACGCTCACATCTGCTCCCCGGGGTAATATTCTGGCTTCTGACGGTACCCCCTGGGTAGCCAGGATGAACGCTTGGGATATCTGGGCCAACCCGCGTATATTAAACTATTCCCCATTGGAAGTTGCCAGGAAATTATCTCCACTCTTGGCGGAAGATTATCTTACCGGTAATGATGCAGTCAAAGAAGCTGTTCTGGCCGAGGAGCAGCGACTACTGCCGCTACTGAAAAAAGATGCCAGCTGGGTGATTTTGAAGCAGAAAGTATATGACGCCGCAAAGAAAAATATTGAAGCCCTGGATATTGAGGGTATTGGCTACGACGCTGTTGAAGCCTCATATTATCCCGAGGCATCAAGTGCCGCACAAATTTTGGGTTTTGTGGGAAAAGACAGTGATGGATTGGACATCGGATACTTCGGTTTGGAAGGTTATTATAATCTTCCCTTAAGCGGTAAGCCGGGATATTTGGGAGGCGAAAGAGATGCAAAAGGTTCACCACTACTTTTGAACGGCTCAACCCAAGTTTCGGCCGTCTCGGGTGTTGATTTATTAACCAGCATAGATAAGAGGGTACAGTCAATTATTGAAGAAGAGCTGGAAAAAGGAATTGAAAAATATGGTGCGGCGGGGGGAAGTGTAACGGTAATGGATCCGAAGACCGGAAAAATTTTGGCAATGGCAAATTTGCCATCGTTTGACCCGTCGGCTTATTCTTCTTACAGTAATTCATTGTTTAAAAACCCTATAATTACAGACACTTTTGAACCCGGATCCATTCTAAAAGTTGTGGTCATGGCTGCCGGACTTGATGCGGGAGTCGTACGGCCGGACACGGAGTGTGATATCTGTAGCGGTCCCCTCAAGCTCGATAAATATTAAAAACAGGAATCGATTTGCAGGGTGAAGTTGCTCCAAAACTGAGAGAAAAAGGAACTTGGAACGTGGTTGACCTGGCGACCACAAGTTTCGGACAGGGAGTTGCTGTAACAGGAATAGAGATGGTCAGGGCGGTGGCGGTTATTGCGAACGGGGGATACTTGGTTACACCCAGGGTTGTTGATTCTGTTGTCGGCGACGGATGGGAAGAAAAAGCGGTATCTAATGAGCCGGTCAGGATAATAAGTGAAAAGGCAGCCTCAGAAATGACTCAGATGATGGTAGAGGCGGCAGGAAGAGGTGAGGCAAAGTGGGTAGCGGTTCCGGGTTATAGTGTGGCCGGGAAAACCGGTACGGCGCAAATTCCGGTTGCCGGGCATTATGATGAAAAAAACACCAACCACTCATTTGTCGGTTTTGCTTCTCCAAAAAATCCGAAATTTGTAATGTTAGTCACTTTAAAATCCCCCCAGACCTCCCCTTGGGCTGCAGAAACGGCTGCCCCAGTCTGGTTCGCTATCGCAGAAGATCTGTTTCCGTACTTTGGGATTGCTCCCGACAAGTGATACAATACCTATTATTAGTATGTCGAAATTTATAGTACAGGGGGGAGAAAAGCTTGAGGGTAAAATCAAGCTCTCCGGGAACAAAAACTCTGCTCTGAAACTAATTCCTGCTGCCCTTCTGGCGGATACACCGACCACACTGACAAATGTTCCGGACATTTCCGATGTGGGAGTAATGCTCGATCTCATTTCCAGAATGGGGGTTAATGTGGTTAGGCACGACCATACAGTTACAATTGATCCTCAGGGGTTATCTTCTTTTGACCCGGATCCGGATTTATCCGCAAAATTCAGAGCCTCAGTTGTTTTGGCGGCTCCTTTATTGGTTCGGTTTGGAAAAGCTATTGTTACTCCTCCGGGTGGTGATCAAATCGGTGAAAGACTACTCGATACTCATTTTGCAATGATGCAAAAAATGGGAGTAAATATTAAAAGGAAAGACGGACGTTTTTATCTTGATTGGAAGAAAAAAGTGGCAACAGATATCTTCCTGGACGAGCCTTCCGTCACAGCAACAGAAATGGGTCTTATGATGGCATCATCGATGTCTCAAAAAATCATAATTGACGATGCTGCAACAGAACCCCACGTCGAAAACTTGGCGCAAATGCTTTCGGGTATGGGTGCGGATATTTCGGGAATCGGATCAAATGTTTTGGCAATTAAAGGCGGAAAGCTTAGAGGAACAGAGCACAGGGTTTGCCCTGATCATATCGAGGGAGGAACGTTTGCTATCGCAGCTGCTATAACAGGCGGAAAAGTGGAGATTGAAGATTTTGAAGCTGAAAAATACCCCATGATTCTCAATTACCTGGGCTATATGGGAGTCAATTACAAGGCTTCCGGAAATATACTTACTGTCCTACCTTCACATTTGGCTTCATCCCGAGGTAAGTTTCAAACCCGCCCTTGGCCAGGTTTTCCTACGGACCTGATGAGCTCTTTTATAGTACTTGCTACGCAAACACAGGGTACCGTAGTCTGCCACGATTGGATGTATGAGTGGAGAATGTTTTTTGTGGACGATCTTATTTCAATGGGCGCAAAAATATTTATTGCAGACCCTCACAGAGTAATAGTCAGCGGCCCAACGCCTTTAATGAGTGACAGGCTTTTTTGTAAAGATATTAGAGCAGGAATTTCAGTAATTTTGGCAGCACTTACAGCCAACGGCAGAAGTGAAATAGAAAACATTGAGGTAGTAGATCGGGGATATGAAAATATTGGCGAAAGGCTCAGATCCCTCGGAGCTAAAATTTACGAAAAGAATGAATAAAACTCCAAACATCGTAATTATCGGAGGAGGGACCGGGTCGTATGTACTTGCTTCGGGACTAAGTGATTCAAAAGTCCACATTTCGATGCTTATGACCATGGTGGATGACGGTGGTTCCAATAGGGTTATCCGTGACGAGTTTGGTCTTCTTCCGACATCAGGAATCAGGCAGGCGATCCTGGCTTTATCAAAAAACAAGACCGTTTTAAGAAAGCTTTTTACATACCGCTATCACCAAGGAGGGGCAGGTTTGGATGGTATGACTTTCGGGAATCTGTTTATGGCTGCAATGGCAGACATAATGGGATCGCAGAAAAAGGGGATAGAGGAAACTTGCCGCCTTCTTCAGGTAAAAGGAGACATTTTCCCTATAAGCTACGACAACGTCAGATTGGTGGCAGAATATATTGACGGTACGGAAGCTTTTGGGGAACATAATATCGATGTGCCAAAATGCCCCGGACTCAGAATTAAAAACCTGAAGACCAAACCTTCCGCGAAGATAAACCCGGAGGCAGAAAAAGCAATCCGAGAAGCCGACCTTATTATTATTGGTCCGGGAGATTTTTATACAAACACGATTGCCAATTTGGTGGTCGATGGGGTCGTTACTGCACTTAAAAAATCCAAAGGAGAAATACTTTTTATAGCTAACTTAATGGATTCATGTAGCGAAACTCCCCAGTACTGTTTATCGGATTTCTTTGACGATTTAAAAAAATACATGCCACTTGAACTCGTAAAGTATGTTTTAGTTAACAGTAACAATAACTATCCAAAATCGGCCCTTGAGGCATATGCTGCCGAAAGTACCTATCCGATAAAAGACAATTTGCAAGTTAAAGACATTAACCCGGACGTAAAAATAATTAGAGAGGATTTAATATCCGATAAAGTTCCGGAAAAACAAAAAGGCGACTCTCTGGACAGAAGCATGATTAGACACGATTCCGAAAAGCTTCGCAAAGAGATTTTGAAGATTGTCGGTTTGGCTCCCCGACTTTAATAAATAATAAAAATGTGCGGAATATTTGGATACGTCGGTAAAAGGAAAGACGGACAAAAAATAGTATTCGATGGTTTAAAAAGCCTCGAATACCGCGGATATGACAGCTGGGGGGTTGGAGTTGTCCCCGGTGATGCAAGCGGGCGAATAGCCGTCAAAAAAAGAACCGGAAAGATAGGAAATTCCAATATCGACGACCTACCCGGCGGAAGCCTCTCATTTGGCCATACCCGTTGGGCAACTCACGGAGGAGTAACTCAAGCAAACGCACACCCACACCTCGATTGCAGTGGCAAGATTGCAATTATTCATAACGGGATTTTTGAAAATTATGAGGAAGTAAAAAACAAACTTCTGTCCGGAGGCCATAAATTTATTTCCGAGACCGACACGGAAACATTGACTCACTTAATTGAGGATAATGCCAAAAAGGCAACTTTTAGCGAGGCGGTGAGAGCGGCTTTTAACAAAATGGACGGCCTTAATGCCGTTATAGCCGTAAGTACTAAAGAGAAATCGTTGGTTGCCGCAAGAAACGGATCCCCTTTGGTTATCGGATTTGGAAAAAATGAAAATTTTCTGGCAAGCGATGCGGCAGCACTTCTTCCTTACACCAGGAATGTATATTTTCTTGAAGACAACGAAATGGCAATTCTGACTCCGGACGGCGTTAACGTATTAGATGTAAAAAGCGGAAAGAAAATTACTCCCGACATAAAGAAGCTTGACTGGAAAATTGAGAATGGAGAAAAAGGAAAATACGAATCTTATATGCTCAAGGAAATTTTCGAACAGCCTCAAATCATTTCGGACATCGCAACCTCGGGGGCAGCGCAAGCCGAAGAAATAGCCGAGATTGTAAGAAAAGCGAGAGGGACTTATCTTGTAGGTTGCGGAACGGCATCCTATGCATGTCTCGCGGGTTCGTATTTATTTTCAAAACTCGCCAAAAGGCACGTAAACCCCGCAATTGGCAGTGAATTTGGCTACAGTTTGGATTTTCTGAATAAAGACAGCCTGGTAATTGCCATATCACAATCCGGAGAAACTATGGATATTTTGGAATCCGTCAAAAAAGCCAAAGACAGGGGGGCCAAGATTTTGAGTTTGGTAAATGTTCAAGGCTCATCCCTATACCGACTGTCGGATTACAAAATGATGATCGGGGCAGGTCAGGAAAGAGCTGTAGCCTCGACCAAAGCTTTTACCGGGATGATCGGCCATCTTATTCTCT
>LCBU01000049.1:10683-11935 GCA_000997405.1 Candidatus Woesebacteria bacterium GW2011_GWA1_41_7
ATGTTATTGGCCGCGGACTTTCCTATCCAGCCAGTCTTGAAACGGCACTTAAGATTAAGGAAATTTCATACATACACGCTGAAGGTTTGGCTGCGGGGGAGCTTAAGCATGGTCCACTCGCTTTAATTGAAAAAGGAACCCCCTGCATCAGTTTTCTTCCAAACGATGAAACTTATGGTGCTAATCTTGCCGGCGCTATGGAAATGAAGGCAAGAGGTGGTTATATTATAGGTATTTCCTATAAGCCGCATGAGATTTTTGATTATTACATTAATGTTCCGGATGCCGGAGAAGCCTCGATTATCCCCGAAGTGGTCGTTGCCCAGGTGCTTGCATATTATCTTACTTTAAAAAAGGGCCTGGATCCGGACAAACCGCGAAACCTGGCCAAATCAGTGACTGTGAAATGAGTTCCGGTAAAATTGGAAAAAACTTGCGCAGATAGTGTATACTTATCGCAATAGTTAATAACTATATGACATTAGAACTTACCAGTTCTTGGTCTGAAAATCTTCAAGCTTCCTCGCCCGATGTGGTCGTGTTGCCTTCAGCAGCCGAAGTAGACAAATACGCTTTTGATAAGGTCTTTCGGGTAATTACTCAAAAGCCCGATGCGGTTCTGACTTTAGCCACAGGATCTTCCCCGCTGGGACTTTATGAGCTGATGATAGATGCTTACAGGCAAAACAGGCTTGATATGTCAGGTCTGACCACAAGAAACCTGGATGAGTATTGGCCCCTACCCAAAGATCATCCCCAAAGCTATAGCCGTTTTATGCGGGATAACCTTTTTAACCACGTAAATATCCCTGAAGATCATAGATTTATACCGGATTCCACTGCAGACGATCCGGAGAAAGAGATGCAAAGGTATCGATCAATTTTGGGGAAAACGGGCCCTGCAGACTTGGCAATTTTGGGAATAGGTCCTGAATTAACTTGTCACATAGCCTTCAACGAACGCGGTTCGACTCCCAATTCCAGGGCAAGGTTGGTACAGATTGACCCCATAACCATTAAGGCAAACGCAAGATTTTTTGATGGTGATGAGACTAGGGTTCCGTGCTTAGCAATGACCCAGGGAATTGCGGATATACTGGAATCTAAAGAAATAATTTTGATAGCCAAAGGTATTGGTAAGGCACAAGGTATAGCCAGGGCTCTCGAAGGACAAATCGGTCCGGACGCTCCGGCTTCGTACTTAAGATTGCATCCGAAAGTCACTTTTATTATTGATCGGGAGGCGGGAAGT
>LCBU01000050.1:0-1087 GCA_000997405.1 Candidatus Woesebacteria bacterium GW2011_GWA1_41_7
TTATGCCCCCTCCAAATGCAAACGATCCGCTTCATATCGGTCATGCACGTTTTGTTGCTATTGAAGATGTTCTGACCCGTTACCATAGGATGAAAGGAGACTCAACTCTTTGGCTACCGGGAAGTGATCACGCAGGGATTGAAACCCAATATGTTTTTGAGAAGAAATTGAAAGATAAAGGCAAATCCCGTTTTGATTTCGACCGCGACACGCTTTACGGAATGATTTGGGAATATGTTCAGGAAAATACAGGTGTAATGGAATCCCAACTAAAGAAACTGGGCGCATCTTGTGATTGGAGTAGATTTAAGTTTACTCTCGATCCTGAAATCATTAAGGTTGTCTATAATACCTTTAAGAAACTTTATGATGACGGGCTCATTTATCGGGGTGAAAGGATTGTAAACTATTGCCCACGCTGCGGTACCGCCTATTCACAACTTGAGGTCGATTATGTTGAGCGTGACGACAAGTTCTATTATATAGACTACGGTAGCATCACCATAGCCACAACCAGACCTGAAACAATATTTGCTGACGTTGCCGTTGCAGTTAACCCTAAAGATAATAAATATAAAAATTTGGTAGGATTAACCGCAAAAATACCGCTTATAAACCGCGAGGTTCCGGTAATTGCCGATAATCTTGTTGATATAAGTACCGGCACAGGAGCTCTAAAGATTACACCCGCGCACGATCCGGTTGATTTTGAAATTGGCCAAAAGCACAAACTACCGTCAGTGTCTGTCATTGATGAGTCCGGCAGAATGGTAGGAACTCCTGAGAAATATGTTGGAATGAAAGCTGGGGCAGCCCGCGAAGAGGTTGTTAAGGATCTTATTGAAGCAGGAAAATTAATTAAAACCGAAGTGATTCACCACACAGTAGGAACGTGTTATAGAGATCACGGAGCAATTGAGCCCACGATTTCCAAACAGTGGTTTATGGAAGTTAAGCCGTTGGTTAAGAAATCGCTTCTTGCCATGAAGAATAACGACGTTAGGTTTGTGACTAAAAAGTTCGAAAAGATAGCTAAAAACTGGTACAAAAATTTAAAAGACTGGAATATAAGTAGACAGATTGTCTG
>LCBU01000050.1:1102-5218 GCA_000997405.1 Candidatus Woesebacteria bacterium GW2011_GWA1_41_7
ATATAAGTAGACAGATTGTCTGGGGAATGAGAATCCCCGCCTATAGATGCGACAAATGTTTGGAATGGACAATCACAGACGGTTTAACACCCGAGAAGTGTGATAGTTGCGGTCATGCAAAACTAATCCAGGACTCAGACACCTTTGATACCTGGTTCTCTTCAGGACAGTGGCCATTTGCCACTCTTAAATCATCAAACCCCGGCGATTTTGAGTATTTCTACCCCACCTCAGTAATGGAAACTGCTTACGATATTCTCCCATTCTGGGTGATCAGAATGATCATGCTCGGTGTTTATATAACAGGGAAAGTACCATTTCAGGAAGTATTAATTCACGGCCTTGTTAGAGATAAAGAGGGTCAGAAAATAAGTAAGTCTAAAGGCAATGTAATAAACCCAATTGAAATGGCTGACAAATACGGAGCTGATGCACTGAGAATGGGGATCTTGTGGGGCGCCTTAGTCGAAAATGATGTTTCTCTGTCCGAAGAGAACATTAATGCGCAAAGAAAGTTTTGTAATAAAGTTTGGAATGCCTCAAGATTTGTTTCTCAGTTTGTGGGAGAAGTAAAATTTAATGAACTTTTTGACAAACGTTTGCATGAAATTATTAAAGCCACAACAAAGCATCTTGATAAATATAAACTTAACCAAGCTGCGGAACTGCTCTATTCGGAGTTCTGGCATTGGTACTGTGACGAATGTATAGAAAACTCCAAAAAAGGAGAGATCGGGGCAAAACAACTTAAAGAAGGACTACTGGTATTTCTAAAACTACTTCATCCGTTTATGCCTTTTGTAACAGAACAGATTTGGAGTGAAATTGGCGAGGAAGAACTTCTGATAACCTCACCCTGGCCAAAAGATTAAGGTTTGACCGTTGCAGACGGAGAACTTGCGGGGCTTGCTGCAGCACTTGCCTCAATAAACTTAAAAGTGGAGAGGATTTGGTTATAGATTTCAATAATTTTTGTGTCAGGATATTTTCGATCATAAGGAAACAAATTTAAACCTGCTATCTTATTGTTAAATTCAATAAAAACTTCATAACCGGGCGTTTGGCCAGGAATATCATATGAAGAATGCATTTGGTAACCATTAAGCACGGCCGAGGTGAAATTTGATACGCCCGATTGCTGCATCCAAGAGTTAAAATCCGTGTCATTAAATTCAGTTGATATCACATAATAGTCAGACCCGCTGTCACGATAAGAAGGAAGGGTGGGTGTAATATCAGACACAACAGAATTCTCTACTTGTGTCCAATTTGCAGGATATTTAAAAGTAAATCTTGACTCCTGATCGGTAAATGATTGCCAACTTATCGTTGGATCCGGTGTCGGTGTTGCGGTTACGGGAACAACAGGGCTAGGTGTTGGTTTTATGCCCAAACCACTAAAGTTTTTTGTCCATAAAACATATCCACCTAAAGCCAGAATGGCAACTAAAAGTAGTGTCAAAGCAATTACAAAAACCGGAGAGTTTTTTTTGACAGGCTCAGGCGACGGTTCTACCGGCGGGGGTGCTACAGGTGCTGGTGGCTGATCTGTTGACGGAGGTGGTGTCATTGGCTCAACGGGCTGTGGTGGTACAGCAGCTGGCGTAATTGGCGGGGAAACAGGTAATTGGGGATCTACCTGTGTCGGCATATTCCCCACTTGTGGGACGGGCGTATTTGGGTCCATACTTTAGACTAACACATGCTGGACTTTGAGGTCAACAACAATACAAAATTTTTACTTATTGTCGTTAGTATTTTTATCCTTCTAACTCTGAGTGTTTTAAACATTAATAACTACTCTGCTCTAAATAAAGTGTTGGGGATCGAAACAGTTGAGAATGCTAGTGATAAATTTTGGAATGATTTTTTGAGCAAAAACCCCGACTATGTTCCAGGGTGGGTTGAAATCGGTAGACTTGATAAAGCCACTGCCATAAATCCAAACTTTCAAACGTCTTTCAATAATTAGTATTTCCCGCTCCGTGGCAAGGAAGTGTTAGCCTTGGGGTTCCTCTTTGGGTTCAGGTGCTCCAGCAACAGGTTGCTCACCGGTTCCTGCCTCTACTGCTCCCTCTGCAGGTACTTCTCCCTCTGTGGGGGCAACTGGGGCTTCTACAACCTCTTCTTTTTGCGGAGGCTCTACTTTTGCAACTATCTCATCGGGACTGGTTTTAACCTCTACTTTTGCTTTGTCATAAGAAAGATCTTTAACCATTATTGCTTGATCAACCTCTGCCAGCCCGCTTGTGTCTACCTCGAATTTTTCCGGCAAGTCAGCCGGTAATGCTTCGACTTTAACTTCATTTACATATTGAACCACAGTTCCAACTCCTTGTTTTTCAGCAGGAGACTCGCCCGAAAGTTCAACTGGAATATCGGCCTCGACCTTTACCTTAAGGTCAACTTGTAAAAAGTCTATATGAACCGGCTCGTCGCTTATTGGATGAAGCTGGAGGTTGTGAATAAGAACGGGTCTTTCGTCAGTTCCTATACTAAGAGTCAATAGCCCCGTTTCACCTACTTCTTTGTAGGTTTTTTGAAAATCTTTTAAGTCTACCTGTACTGCGAGAGATTTAACTTTTTTCCCAAAAACATTTCCTGGTAAAATTCCTTTATTTCTAAGGACTTTTACCTTTCTTCCCTCAACTGATCTTTTCTCTGCTTTAAGTACTGTTTTAGACATTAGTATGAAAATCTGGCAAACAAATCTCTCACCAAGGTTGTATTATACCAGTATTCATATCCCTCTGGCAACGGTGCATCACAGGGAGGGTTTGAACACTGGTAAGTCAAGTCCGAAGGCTTGTCATAGGCTTTTCTATTTTTGTTGGTCAAGGTAAATGTAGGACTGCTCCCCAAAAGCCTAATCGGAGAACTCACCGAAACATTTACCGGATATCCATCGACCCCCGCTTGTTTTCTAATATATACATCATATTGGTCTACCTGTTTACTCAATTCCGCACTCCAATAAAATACCAGCTGTTTAGTTTCGCCAGCTAATACTTCCACAATTGTCCCCACTTCTTTGCGCCCCTTAGAGTTTGTAATTTCCGGATTTAGAACAACTGTATTTTGGCCAATACTACTTTCCGCTCTAATGGCAATGGAGTTTTCCGGGATTAATAGCCTAACATACGATTTATATCTCCCAGACAAACCAAGGTTAGCGCTCGCAGAGTTTTTTAAAGTCAGTGTCATAGTTTTATCGATTCGTGCCTCATCAATTTCTATATCCAAATTGGCTTCTCTTGTTACAAAATAGTTAGATTTATTAACTCCAACGTTCGCCTCGACTATCCCAACCAAATCAGAGTAGCAGTTGCCGCTGCAAGCTGGCGTAAACACCGACCCGTCCCACCCGAGCACTTCCATTGTGTTTTGGAATTCTGAGTCGTGGAGAAAAACCTGTATATGTCTTTGATCCAGATTGTCGTACACAAGTTTTAAAACCGATGTTTTTTGTGTAGACGAAAGACCTCCTGTTTTATCAAGAATACTTCTGGACAGTGCCGTTAAGAAACTTGCCTTTTTATGTGTACCGGCAAAGAAGTCGTCCTGCACTTCCGATTGCACTTTCTCATACAAATTATCTGCATTAATACTCATATTATAGTCGGATAGAAATATTGGTCCGCTTATCTTTAAAAAACTTTTTATGGGAGTTAAATCTACAGAAATAACCCCATCCACCTGCTTGTCCATTTCTTTATCCAAAAACCACTCTGCCCGTTTTGCTGACGTTGGAAAGTCGGGGTCCCAATTAGAATCCCTAAGCCACCAGTTTGCCTCGCCTAAATATTGCTTTATGGGAAGTGGCGGCTCGACGTGACCATTCAGTTGGCCATCCGCCGAATAAACATCACTTATTGCAAAGTCTGAGAGTCGGCCTTTATCAAATGCCAGGAGACCATACGAGCCAATAAAACCACCAGTCGGGCGAAGTTCCATATTGTTTTCAAACAAAACAAAATAGGTTTTACTGTCCTCTCTTCCTAAAACATTAGGTAATTTGTCGACAATTATAATTGTCTGTGAAATTAATTCCTTGTAAGTTTCAAAATTTATCTTTGAAAGAACATAGCGTGCTGTAAATGAGTTGTTATTGTTCGT
>LCBU01000051.1 GCA_000997405.1 Candidatus Woesebacteria bacterium GW2011_GWA1_41_7
ACTTCGGGGGCAGGCGGCACCAATCGCTGGCAGGAAGGTATTCTTAACTGGATGAACACACAGACGGATTCTAGGTATCATCCACCCAGTGATTATTGCGGTACAAGTAATCCCTTAAGCGTTAGTTTCGGGAGTCCACACGACCATGATTCAGATCTTCCGACGGGAGACATGACGGTTACTTTTTCGGCAAATTCCAACTCGGCAATTACACAGGTTGACTTGAAATTGGACGGTAATCGCGTCTGCACTTTCAATAACGGTGCAAATAATTATTCGTGTAAAGTTACTTTTCCTTCAAAGGGTGTTTACTCAATTGAAGCTGTTGCCATGGATTCTGCAAATCACCAATCAAATAGCACTATAACCATAGGTGTCGGACAATCGTGGAACCCCTCCACACCCTCACCGGCGCCAAGCGCGTCCCCTACTCCTTAAGATTACCACCGAACTTTGATTTCAATGAAGATATAATTTCGTTTCTGATGCCATGAACTTCCTTGTCGGTTAAAGTTTTTGTTTGGTCTTGATACCAAACTCTGAAGGTATATGAATCTTTATAAATATCGACGAGTTCTGCTTTTACAACAAACTTAGTATTTTTTAATTGTTCGATTACCTCTCCGATTTTAGTTTTCTGGGGGAGGTTGAAATTAACATCTTCAATTTGAGCAGGATATTTGGGAATTTTTATAAAGCTCGGCGTGTTTATTGAATATTTAGCGGATTTCATTAATTTTTCTAGATAGAATTCATAGTAAACAAGCTCTGTGTTTTCGGCAATTCCGATTTTCCCGACAAGAACGTCTGCGTAATATATAAAAGCACACCTACTGGCGCCAAACCCTTTTTCCTCTTCGGATTTGAAAATAACATCGATATTCAATCTTTCCAGTAAGGCCTCAACTACCCCTTTTGCGCGTCGGTATGAATATCCTGATAAAACTCCACCAAGAATCATTTTTTCATCAGGTAAGTCGTTACTTCGGGGAATGTAAACATTGGCTATCTCAAACAGGTGGAATCTTTCCTTAAGACCAATATTTTCTTTTGCAGCCCCAATAACTGAAGGCATTAGTGAGGTTCTTAAACATAAGGTGTCCGGACCAAGAGGGTTTTTTAGTTTTAAATGTTTTTCATCGACAAAACTTTCAGGTACCAATGATAAAGTATAAATCTCGGTTCCTCCGAATCCGGAAATAATATTTCTTAGATTATTTTCAAAAGCGAATTTTACCTCTGTAGGCCTATCCGGAATATCTCCATCCATAATTCGGCTGGGTAAATTATGATATCCATAAATTCTGGCGATTTCTTCCAAAATATCCTCGGGAGCTCTTATGTCCTTTGCTCTAAAAGACGGGACTTTAACATCTAAGGTGTCACCTTCCCATTTACACTCAAAATCCAAACTTGAGAGATATGCGGTTATCTCTTTTTTTTGAATCTCGATACCGAGTCTTTCGTTTATAAACTTTTCTGAAATTTTTACAGAGAATACTTTGTATGGCTGTGGGTAAATATTTAATATGTTTTGGTCCGCCCTTCCTTTTGTCAGAGTTTCAAAAAGTTTGACCGCAAGTAAAGTAGCCGGCCCGACAAGTTCTGCGTCTGTACCTTTTTCAAAAATTGTTGCAGCTGCCGTTCTTTGGGCCAGAGCCATTGAAGTCCTTCTGATATTCGACGGGTTGTAGTGTTGTACAAAAAGTAAAACATTTTTAGTGTTTTCATCGATTGCGCTTTCTTTACCACCCATTATTCCGGCAAGGTCAATAAGGCGACCCTCCCCGTCTTCGATTACAATATCTCCACCGGGAAGAACAAAATCTTTACCATCCAGCGTCCTTATTTTCTCTCCCTTTTTACTTTCCCGAAGGATCATTTTTTGATCCTTAATCTTGTCGTAATCAAAAGTGTGAACGGGCTGCCCCACTGCCAGCGCGACAAAGTTACTTATATCTACGACAAGGTGCTGCCGGCCTTTGGCGTTCCGGCAGGGCTGCTTTTGTTCCTGCAGCCTGTCCACAACATCTTTGGGGGATTTATCAATCACAACGTTTCTGATTAGAACCGCCGTAAACCTGGGACATAAGTTTGTATCAATATCAGCTTCAAGATAACTTACCTTTTTTGCAAAAGTAAAACTCTTTGAATCCAATCTGAACTCCTTAAGTTTTGCCTTGATTCCGAATCTGGGAAGAATAGCTGAAGCCTCCCTGGCAATGCCGTAAACTGAGGCGCAGTCTATCCTATTGGTTGTTATTTCAATATGGTAGACATGGTCATTACCAACCTTCTCAACTTTTTCGATGGAAGGGCCACAAAGTGAAAGATATTTGGCAATCTCTCGGGGATTTGCCGGAGTTTCCAGGTAGTCTCTAAGCCAAGAATCCAAAATTTGTATATCCATATTAAAATTGTGACAGATAACGTAGATCCGTACTGTAAATCATTCTGACATCAGGTATTCCGAGGCCCTCCCTCATCATCAAGACTCTCTCCACTCCCCAACCAAAAGCAAATCCGGAATATATCTTAGGGTCAACCCTCCCTGCCTTAAGAACATTGGGGTGTACCATTCCCGCCCCTCCAAGTTCCAGCCAACCGGCTTTGCAAACTTTACACCCTTTGCCTCCACACACACCGCAGCTTATGTCAATTTCAAACGAAGGTTCGGTAAATTGAAAATGATACGGCCTTAATCGGGTAACCCTATCCTTACCGAAAAAAGCCTTAGCAAAGTAGTCCAGGGTGCCTTTGAGATTTACTATGGAAATGCCTTTATCGATAACCAAACCTTCAAATTGATGAAACATCGGGACATGTGAGATATCCGATTGTCTTCGGTAACATTTTGCGATGTTTATCATTCGCACAGGAGGTTTTCCTACTCTAAGCATTTCACGAACCTGACCGCTACTGGTATGTGGAGTTAAAACGGTTTTGCCGGATTTAGGATTTTCCGGTACGTCCACAAAAAATGTTTCCCATTCGTCCCTGGCAGGGTGATTTTTGGGCATATTTAGAGCTTCAAAGGCAAAATAGTCCGATTCCACTTCCGGGTATCTTGCTCTTTCGAATCCAATTCTTGTAAATATTTCGGAGATTTTTTCAATTGTAAGAGTAATCAGGTGGATATGTCCTACGTCGGGTTTTTCTCCGGGGATTGTCGGGTCAAACCACTCCCGTGCCACTTCTTTAAAACTATTTTTTTGGCCTTCCAGCAACGTCTCAATTGATTTTTTGGCCTCGTTTAAAGTTTGTCCGATATGTTTTCTTTCTTCGGGTGGTGCTTTTTTAATATCTTTTATAAGGTTGGTGAATTTTCCACTTCTTCCGAAATAGTCTATGCGGATTTGTTCAAGTTCGTTTACGCTTTCCGCAGACATTAACTGTGCCAAAGCCTGGTTTTTGGTATTCAATATATCTTCCTGCATGTCATTAATTCTACAACACCCGGCTTAGTTTTCGCACTCGGCTTTTCAATACTATTCGTATACGCCTTATGCCAATGCTTCGACGGGCAAAGAAAAACCCCCTTACGGAGGTTAACTAGACTTAAGCAATACCTCCGTTATTTCTCGGTGGTAGTAAAGCTAAATCCTGCTTCTTTAATAACGCCAGTTGCGAGCACTATTTTCTTAAATGTTTCAGAGTCTTTTGCGGCAATGTCGCTTAAAATCTTTCTGTCAATTTCGATCTTTTCCTTTTTAAGAGCTGCAATAAACTTGTTGTAAGAAACTCCATAGCTTTTAACTGCAGCACTGATTCTTGTTATCCAAAGTGTACGAAGGTTTCTCTTTTTAAGCTTTCTTCCATGATATGCATATGCTCCTGCATGAAGCAAAGCCTCCTTGGCAACCTGAATTCTGCTGCTTCTGGCCTGCTTAAACCCTCTTGCTCTGGAAAGCATTTTCCTGTGACGTCTGGCTGAAATTGATTTAACTCTCATATATTATTTGGTTATTTTCTTTGATTTCCTAATCTTCTTTCCGACGGCTTTTCTAACTTTTTTGGCATAATAGCCTTTTAGCTCTATAACTCTTTTCAAATTTGTAAGTTGTTTGGAGCTTTTACTCTTTTTAAGATGTCTTCTGAAACCCTGACGACGCATCACCTTACCGGTTTTGGTAATCTTAAACCTGTTTGTAATTGATTTTCTGACTTTCCTTTTGTTCATGTTATTTTTTTAAGTCTATTTTTTCGGCTGATTCGACAACTTCGTCCTGAACCTTAACCCTAGTCTTACTGACCGGCGAGATAACCGTTACTAGGTGTTTACCTAGGAATTTTGGTTCCATATCGGTAATGACGGTATCTCCAAAAACTGTTTTAATCTTTTTGATCACATCGTAACCGACGTGCTTCACTCTCATCTGCGGTCCTTTAAAAACAACCACCACCCTAACTTTGTTTTTATCGGCAAAAAACTCTTTTATCCTTTCAATTCTTACGTTAAAGTCATTTTCGGCTATAAACGGACTAAAACGAATTTCTTTAACATCTCCACCTTTAACCTTTTTTGCCTGGGCCCTCGCCTTTTTCTCTTCTGCGTACCTAAACTTCCCAAAATCAACTATTTTGGCTACAGGCGGAGTCGCATTCGGTGCTATCTCGACCAATGTCAAACCGACTTCCTTTGCGCGTCTTACCGCATCATCTTTCCCCAAAACTCCAACTAATTTACCTTCAGAATCAATAACCCTGAGGGAGGGAGCCCTGATAGAAAAATCTGTGCGCCAAAAAAGATTACTTTTTCCCAACTTCTTAATTATATGTGAATTCTACCTAAAAAGTGTGATTTATTCAAGGATGAGTTAGCCGGTAGCCTTTTCCAGGATTTCTTTGGATAAAGCCTTTGTAAATTCCTCAATATCTTTACTTCCCAAATCTTCACCATCTCTTTTCCTGACAGAGACGGAATTTGAGTCTTTTTCCTTGTCCCCGACGATAAACATATAGGCCACCTTTTCGCTTTGAGCGTTTCTGATTTTTGCTCCCAAAGTGTCATTTTTATCATCGACTTCAACTCTAATCTTAGCTTTTGCAAGGACCTCAGAAATCTTTTTAGCGTATTCAAGATGTCTTTCAGCAATCGGCAAGACTTTAACCTGAACAGGAGTTAGCCAGGTTGGGAAATTTCCACGGTATTTTTCGATCAGGAAAGCCATGGTGCGCTCAATGGCGCCGATTGAAGCTCTGTGAATAACGACAGGCTCAACCTCTTTTCCCTTTTCGTCGATATATTTTAGTTCGAAACGTTTAGGCATTACAAAATCGTACTGAACCGTGAAGGCGGTTTCTTCCTGGCCGTTAATTTTTTTAATCTGGACATCTATCTTAGGTCCGTAAAAAGCTGCTTCGCCTTCGGCCTCATAATAAGGAGCGTCAACTTCTTTAAGGACTTTTCGCAGTACTTCCTCTGCAAAATCCCAGGCCGTATCGTCTTTATAGTATTTCTTTTCATCTTTCCTATC
>LCBU01000052.1 GCA_000997405.1 Candidatus Woesebacteria bacterium GW2011_GWA1_41_7
ATGAATATTATTTGGCCAAAGTAATTGGGAATTTACTAAAGTCTGCCGGATTGGAGAACATAGGAAAAGTGAATTCACTAGAATATATTGCAGGGTTGGCTCTGATAAAGCAGCAAATTGATGAGCGCAAAATCACAATACAGTATGCTGTAACATATTCAGATTTTGATCGCATTAACAACGAACCACTTGTCAGTTTGGACAAATCCATCGAAAAATATATTAATAATCAGATTGTATGTTCTTCTTATAACTCCATTTAGTATTCCTGTCCGATCTTTTGAAAGGTTTAATATACGACCAGTCATATCTGAAAGAAAAACATCCCCATGTCTGTACTACTAGTAGACAGTAACAAATGAAGGGGGGTGAAAAAATATGAATAAAACAATTTTAACTATAACGGGGATTGCACTAGGAGTAGGAGCATTATTTGCTGCATCCTCAAGTGCACAGGCCTATAGAGGCGACCCAAGTGTTCAAGGTCCTTACTATTCAGCCGAAAGGCATGAAGCCATGACCAAAGCATTTGAGAACAAGGATTACAATGCATGGAAAGAACAAATGCAGGGTAGGGGTAGAGTTACCCAAGTAGTCAACGAAGGAAACTTTGCGAAGTTTGCCGAAATGCATCAGATGATGCTTGACGGAAAAACTTCCGAGGCAAATGCAATAAGAACTGAACTTGGATTGGGACTACAAAACGGTTCCGGTCAGGGTCAGGGAATGGGCTACGGCAGAAACGTTAATCGTTAAAAGCCAAGGATTTATTACCAGACCTCACTAACAAAAGTGGGGTTTTGGTAATGGATCGAAGAAAAAATATGTACAGGATTTATACTAAAATAGAAAATAATGAAAGATATACAAAAATTATCAGACGAAAAGATAGTAGAGGCAATTCGGAAAAAAGACAAAGAACTGTATATTCATATAATAAAGCGTTATCAGGATAAGCTTATGAGATATGCCAGTTATTTAGTCGGGGATAAACATATGGCTTCCGATGTTGTCCAGGAGTCATTTATAAAGACTTATATAAACTTAAACGGTTTTGATACCAAAAAAAAATTCAGCAGTTATATATATCGAATTGTTCACAATGAGGCCATAAACTTAATTCATAGGGAGAAAAAACAGGTTTCTTTATATGAGGATATTGATTTTGACAGCGGGATAAATATTGAAGACGGGTTTGTGAAAAAGGAACTGGCAGGCCGTGCCCATAACTGCCTAAGTAAAATGTCGGTTATTTATAGGGAGGCCTTGTCGCTTTATTTTTTGGAGGAAAAATCCTATGAGGAAATAAGCGACATTTTAAGAATTCCGGTAGGCACGGTCGGAACAAGGATAAACCGTGCAAAAGTTATAATGAAAAAGATATGTCAACAAATAAAATAGATATTGAAAAAGAAGTCATGTCGAGAGTCACCTCCGGCGAGATTGCCATGAAGCCAAGGTGGTATTTCGTAGCCGGCTCTGTCTTTATGCTTTTAGGAACAATTGCTGCGGCAGTTGCGGTAGCGTTTCTGATTAATCTGACTATATTTCTTATCAAAAAGCAGGGGCCGGGTTATGGAAGGCTCGCGATAATGTTTGAGAGTTTTCCTTTCTGGATCCCGATTTTAGCAATTCTGGGGATTGGGATCGGAATACTGCTACTTAGGAAATACGATTTTTCGTACAAGAAAAATTTTCTTCTTATGATCATCGGGTTTATCGCAACAGTAGCTATCGCTGGATTTGTTATTGACGGCTTAGGGTTAAACGATATCTGGTCAAGAGGTGGCTTAATGAAGGGTTTTTACCAAAGAATAGAAAATCAGGGAAAAGGCGGTTTACAAAACGGTAAGGGCAACGGATATAATAGAAGGTGATGATTTATAAAGTGAATATGGTAACAATAAAGGGGGTGAATATAAATTGAAGAAATTATTATATATAATCCCGGTGTTGGCTGTTTTTGGTTTGGCCTCCACTGTTTACGCTGCCAGTAGTGGTGTAGGAGCCCAAACGGGACAAGGAACCCAACAGTTACTAAATGCGTCTCCTTCTCCGACAGGCGTTCAGAATAAAAATCAGGTTAAAACCCAAAACGCAGGAGAGGACTCACAATTACAGGTAAATACCCAGGAAGAGGAAAACCTCGGGGACGGACAAGGGATCGGTTCGCAAAGCGCTGGTTTAAGCGCCGAGCACATGAGCGAAGTTGCCAAGCAGGTTCAGACTCTACTACAAGTGAGAACAACCGGCGGAATTGGCCAACAAGTTAGACAGATCGCTCAGGCACAAAATCAAGCCCAAACCCAGATTCAAGCGCAATTAGATAAACTTGAAACAAAAGGAAAGTTGGCGAGATTTTTAACGGGTACGGATTTCGAGGCAGTTAAAAGCCTCCAACAGCAAATTGTTGAGAATCAGCTGAGAATTCAAGAGCTAACCGCGCTCGCGACTCAGCTTACCAATCAAAGCGATATCGCGGCGGTTAAAGCAACTATACAGGCTTTGATTCAGGAAAACGTAGCCTTGCAGGATAAAATTGTGGCAGAAATACAAACCAGAAGTCTATTTGGCTGGTTTTTTAGATTGTTTGCCCAATAAAAATTGATTAATACACCGGCCTGGTTCAATCCGGGCTGGTGTATTGACACCCCCAGGGGGTGTATGTTATATTATCTTCATGAAATCAATTGCAGCCCGCCTCAACAATATTACCGGTCAGATTGAAGGAGTTAAAAAAATGGTGGATAGGCAAACTGACTGTCTCCAAGTATTAACCCAGTTAAAGGCAATCAAATCAGCCGTCGGAAGTGTGATGGATACCGTTATCGAAGAACAGTTTAATACCTGTATGAAATCCTTGAAAAAAGAGGATAAAGATTTATTAATTAATATAAAAAGCTATGTCAAAACCAATTGATTTGTCGCCGGAAAATTTTGAGAATGAGGTTATAAAATCAGACACCCCCACTTTGGTTGATTTTTGGGCACCTTGGTGCACGCCGTGCCGAATGATGGCGCCGGTATGTTTCAGATTCAAAGCATACCGAATATGAAAGTCTTTAAGAACGGTAAAATCGTCCATGAATTCATAGGTTTTAGGCCAAAAGAAATTTTTGAGAAAGAAATTTCGGATCTTTTAGAAAAAATTAATGTTTAAACAAAACGAAAAAATAAACGTAAGATAATCAAAGAGATTGAAACACATCTAGCTTCAGTTCGTGTAAGATTTATTAAGAATCAAACTAAGTGACCCCATTGGGACTCGTGTGCATAGCTCCTTACTTTGATTTGCACTATCGAGGATCCAGGGAGAAACGAACGAAGTGAGTGACCCCATTGGGACTCGAACCCAAGTTACCAGGATGAGAACCTGGTGTCCTAGACCACTAGACGATGGGGCCAAGAGAACTTGGCAGGCCTTACTGAATACATGCGTATTTTATCATGAAGAAGGCCAATTTCCGAATGATGGGCATACCCTACTATATAGAAAGGTTAACTTGCTGCAAGTGAAGCTGAAATCGGAGAATATTTATCGTCAATCTTGGATTTAGACGGCCACGAGATGAGGGCCTTTTTCAATACATCTTCCACGGTTTCTGCAAAAACAAACTCTATGTCTTTTTTAACGGTAGTCGGTATTTCTTCCATGTCTTTCTTATTGTCTTTTGGAACTACTATTGTAGTAAGTCCCGCTCTGTGACCGGCAATCGACTTCTCTTTCAGTCCGCCAATTTCCAAAACCCTACCCCTCAGGGTTACCTCACCGGTCATACCTACACGGCGTTTAACCGGAATGCCTGTCAGTGCAGAAACCAAAGCAGTGGTAATGGCAACACCCGCTGAAGGACCGTCTTTTTGTACCGCACCTTCAGGTACGTGTATATGAACATCAATTCCCTCGGCGAAATCGGCTCTTAGTCCCAGTTCGTGATAATGCGATCTGGTCCAGGTAAATGCTGCTTTTGCAGATTCTTTCATAACATCACCCAGCTGTCCTGTAAGAGTCAATCTTCCTTTGCCCGGCATCAGGGAAACCTCAATAAAAAGAATCTCGCCACCGAACGGTGTCACCGAAAGCCCGGTACTCATTCCGATCTCATCTCTTTTCTCGGCTATTTGAGATGTGAATCTTTGACTCCCCAAAAGTTTTCTGACATCCGTAGCCTCGATTTTTCGTGGATATTTCTTTCCTTCGGCAACCAGTCTGGCAACTTTACGGCAAATACTTGCCAGGTTTCTTTCCAAGTTTCTTACTCCTGCCTCCCTTGTATAACTGCCGACAACCTCTTTAATTCCCGAGTCGGAAATCTGGGTACCTTTTTTGATTAAACCTTGTACCTCAATCTGTTTCGGCCAAAGGAATTTCTTGGCAATTTGGAATTTCTCATCCTCGGTATAACCCGGGAAAGTTATTACTTCCATTCTGTCCCTCAAAGGTGCCGGTATTGTGTCCAGAACATTACCTGTACAAATAAACATTACCTCCGAAAGGTCAAACGGAACCTCCAGGTAGTGGTCTGAAAATTCTTTATTTTGCTCCGGGTCTAGTGCCTCAAGAAGTGCACTTGAAGGATCCCCTCTAAAGTCCACTCCTATTTTGTCAATTTCATCGAGCATAAAAACAGGGTTTTTTGTTCCTGCGCTTTTCATTCCCTGGATAATCCTACCGGGCATTGCACCGACATAGGTTCTTCTGTGACCTCTAATTTCAGCCTCGTCTCTGATACCTCCCAAAGATACTCTGACAAACTTACGGTTTAACGCTTTGGCAATTGACCTGCCTATGGAGGTTTTTCCGACACCTGGAGGCCCTATAAAGCAAAGAATTGTCGGGTGTACACTGTTTTTCCCGTCGACCCCTTTCTTTTGTCCGGAACGTTTTGCTTCCTTTTTGAGTTTCATAACAGCCAAAAATTCCAAAATGCGTTCTTTCGCTTTATCTATACCATAGTGTTCATTTTCCAAAATCTTTGAGGCTTTATTCATGGCAACGTTATTCGGGGTCGCCTTGCTCCATGGCATGTCGCAAATCCAATCAAGGTAATTTCGAATATAGGCTCCCTCGGGATTATTGGGAGACATTTCGCTTAAGCGTTTAAGTTCCTTTTCCGCTCTATCTTTAACATCCATCGGCATACCTGCATTTTTAATTTTTGTTTTGTACTCTTTAAACTCCTCATTTGTCATTTCCCCATCTTCATCAATCTCTCCAAGTTCCTGCTCAATTGTTCTTTTCTTCTCACGAAGCATTGCCTTTTTCATTTGGTCTTCAAACCTTTTTTG
>LCBU01000053.1 GCA_000997405.1 Candidatus Woesebacteria bacterium GW2011_GWA1_41_7
TGACCTGGCCGCCCATCCGAATAAATGCATATTCGCGTATTGGCATGAACCATACTTTACAAGCCCAACGTCCAGTCATCCTGCAGATTTGGATACTCGTCCGTGGCTAGACGCATTGCTGGCTGCGCACGCAGACATTCTGACTGCCGGGCACCAGAATGGAAATTTTGAAGCATTCTATCCCCAGAACGCTTCCAACGTGAGAGATGACATAAACGGTATCCAAGCATTTGTGGCTGCCACAGGCGGACAAAGTCCGTATTCATTTACAGGAATAGGCCCCAACCTTATTTCAAGGAGCAGTGGGGCATATGGACCGCTTGTATTTAATCTTAACGATAACGGTACATATACTTGGCAGTTTATAAAAGTAACCGGCCCCGGAATTGCACCATCTCCCTCATCCGGTTCGGGAGTTTGTCGATAGTAATTATTTTTTGAAGGGTGTGAAAAAGTCCACGGTAGACAAACCCCTTAACTATTAATAAGTTATTACTTTTGATACCTCCTGTAATCATAACCATAAAGGCTTACGAGAACCTCCTCACTATCTATTTGAGTCAATAGTTCTATGCTCTGACCGGCTAGTCGGGTAATTATCTCTCTAGTAAGGCTTTCTGGGTTTTTCAATAAGCAAGTTATGATATAAGAATTATCGTCACCCGCTATTCTATTGCATGAAATTTTATTGCAATTCAGGCACAGATGGGCAATCATTAATTCACCGTCAATTTTACGAGTTAATCCGATCGGTTCCATTCTAGCGCAACAAGAAGATCTTCTGTCTCCCGGAGTTTTGAGATCTAAGTGTTTGGACCACAAACATAGCGGACAGTGGTTTCTGTGTTTAGTTCCTATCGAGGTATTGGAAATGATGGCGCGACAGGTCAGACATCTGAAAGATGCCTGACTACGGCAAAATCTCGGTTACTATTATTCGATTTAAACATGCGCCTATATTATAACAATTTTGTTCCCAATCTGCCACCAAAGGGTGGTACGGTTTCGCAACTTGATATAATATAGATAAGCATATGTTGAGGTATGTTGTGGTTTCTCTCTTCGGCGGACTACTTTTAGGTGTACTTGATGGGATTATTAATGCAAATCCGTACGCACAGAAACTTTTTGATGTCTATAAGCCCATATCTAAAACTTCTGTAAACATCATTCTGGGTTTTGGAATAGATATATTTTATGGTTTTGTAATGGCGGGACTATTTCTTTTGTTATATAAAAGCTTACCGGGCTCGACGGGGCTTGTTAAAGAGTGTTCTGATGCACGTTTTTTCCCAATTAATGATGTTTAAGGTGCCATTAGGGACACTGGTTTATGTGTTTTTAACGGGACTTTTTGAAATGCTGGTTATTGGAATAATTTTCGGCTTGACTTTAAAATAACGAGGCTGTGAGTATTTTCTTCATTCGTGTATAAAATCTTGGCAATGTTTGCTAATATTTCTATATGTTAAGCATTGTTATTTATGATTCGCAGTTTGGTAATACGGAAAAAATAGCCCAAGCAATTGCAAACAGTATCCCTTCGGCAAAAGCTCTGCGGGTAGGCGAAACGGATCCGGAAGATTTAAAAGGGGTTGGTTTATTGATTATCGGCTCTCCGACTCAAGGGGGTAGGGCAACAGTTGCTTTGCAAGAATTCCTGGAAAGTATTCCTACGGGGACATTGACCAAGACCAAAGTTGCCGCTTTTGATACACGCTTTTCAGAAAAAAATTCCAATTTTCTTTTAAAACTGATTATTAGAACATTCGACTATGCTGCTCCAAAAATCGCAAAGACCCTGGAAAGTAAGGGTGGAAAACTGATTATTCCACCTGAGGGGTTTATAGTGAGCGGCAAAGAAGGCCCTATGGCCGAGGGTGAACTGGAAAGAGCCAAGCTTTGGGGGAGTAAACTTTCCTGAGATTGTAATAATATTTTCTTTATTGTAAATTTAATTATGAGGCAAAAAGGTTTCGTGCCGATTTTGATAGTTATAATTCTTGCTTTAGCAGGAATCGGAGGCGCTTATTATTTCGGTATGATGGAGGGAAATTCTTTGCCCGTGACTATTCAAACACCTTCTCCTGTTGCCACCAGTACTCCAAATGCTACTCCCACATCAAAGATTTCCATTCCTATACCTACCGTTAAACCCACTTCCACACCCACCGCAACACCTGTTGTAAGGTCTTTTGAAGAAGAGGAGATGTCGATGAGAAAAACCTTGGCGGGTTTTGAAATGTATATTGGTGCAAAAAACACGGCAGGAGCGCTTAGTTTCTTTACTCCGGCCCAAACTAGCTCAGCCAAGGCAAAGTATGAAAGTATACGAACGAAAAATTTGTCTTTTGGCCTTCAGTCATGGCAATTTGTTGAAGATTCAAATTATAAATTGGCAGTGGAAACAATAAACGGGGGATACAGGGTCCGCGTATATGAATGCAGAACCGACGGCACGTGTCCCGTATTATTCTTTGAGCTGGTTAGAAACGATAGTGCAGAAAACCACTTTTCCGTCGACAGATACTACACAGCCAGTTATTCTTATCAGAACAATCTCGGGGAAGAGATTAAATATCAGGGATTCGGTTTATGACAGCGTTCAAGAAAACTGTGAGCGTGAGCTCACAGATGAATTAGACGCTGACGGACATCCTCTGGAACAGAAAGGAAACCTCGACCGTAAGGTCTGCGAAAGTAATGCGCTTAACCCTTACTCAACTATAATTGTTCCCGACTGGTTTGAATTGAAGTGATTGTGATAATTGTAGGTGCCGGGTGTATCAAATGTAAGGTTAACGCTTTGCCCATCTGAAAATTCACCCAAGTTAAGTGGTTGATAACTGGTATGAACAGGATGGGGGTTGGAGTCCACAGTAGCCCGTACGCCACTTTTATTTTCCCAAGTAACATTTTCTCCTGCCTTAATTGTTAATGATGCCGGCGAGAATCCGCTTTCCGAAAGAGTGACAACATTCACCTTTATTGCTGTTACTGCGCTTACGGGAGACGGAGTAGGTGAAGTTTGAGGCACAGTTTGGCGGTTTTTACTGAAAAGTAAAATTCCACCAGCCAATGCGATAACCGTAATTATTCCGACAATTAATTTATTTCTCATGAAATATTATTATATAATAGCAGTGCAATCATGGACGAAGATTTAAAAATTTTATCGGCTGAAGAAGTCAAAAAAACACTAATCGACTATCCCGGGTGGGAGTATCGTGATGACAAGATCACCAAAGAGTTCCAGTTTGAGAGTTTTGGTGAAGCTGTGGAGTTTATAAAGAAACTTGCCCCGTTTTGCGACAAGATAGACCACCACCCCGACGTGCATATTTATTACAAAAAAGTAGTTTTTGATCTACAGCGCTTCAGTGTCGGAGGAAAAGTAACACAAAGAGATTTTAGAGTTGCTTCGGAAATTGAACGTATGTTTTCTTCCGAGTAACTTAAGATTGACCCGTGCCCTTGTGTTTTCTTTATTAAATACCGATAATGATGTTATGGCTAAAGTAAAAGTCAAAACCAAGAAAAAGATACCAGAACAATCTTTAGGTAAAAAGATTGTCAAAGTTTTGGTTAATTACTTCACAACACAGTTTATTTTGATGATCATAGTCGGATTTGCGGCTTGGGGAATATTGGTTTGGTTTAAGGTCCAATACGCCATACTTTTGGCTATTCTTATAGCTATTCTTTCAGTTATTCCTCATTTTGGAATGGCTTTGGGATCAATTACCGCTGCAATAGTGGCAATATTTGATAAAGTCGTTTTTGTAAATAATGCTCCCGCAATCGTTGAAGGGATACTTCTTTTGCTTGCTCTTTTTGTTTTGAATAAAATAGTCGACTTTTTGTTGGCTCCGATATTTCTGGGAGCTGCCAATAAAGTTAATCCACTTATTATTTTCTTTGCCGTAATTCTCGGCACTCTTACTTTTGGGCTTGTCGGGGCTATTTTAGCCGTTCCGGTCACTTTAGTTGCTATAACAGTTTGGCAACACTTCTATAAATAAATTATAAATTTAGGAGACTTCAAACCAATCAATCGGAGTTTCGTCGTCAGGTTCACCAACACAAGACGGTAGGCCAACAGTCGCTATACAGCAATTTAGGGTTTATCGTTAAAGGAAAAGAAGGGCCTTTGTTTGATGGTGAATTGGAACGAGCCAAAAGATGTATTAAATATTTCAGAAAAACCTTTCAAACTTTTTGAATGACATTGCGCTTGTGTTTATTGATGCGAATAGCCCGGCTCTTAAAAACGTGCCAGGTTTTACCCAGATTCATACAGGGAACCCTGAAGCTGAAAAAGAATCGGGTTTGGATATATTTTTGTATCAGCGATCTAAATAAAGAGTTATTTTTTCTTTGTTGAAGCTGTTTTTTTAGCTACTTTCTTGACTTTCTCAGGCTTTACTTCTTTTACATCACCGGAGTCATTTTTTATGACAGGTGCCTGGGTCAAAATGCTTAAAATTTTATCAAGCTTGGCATTAACTGCATCAAGCTGAGCCTTGTTTTGATCAAAACCTGGAGCGGGGGACCTAAAATCGCTTCTTTCGGACCTTCTAGAATCTGATCTTCCACCATTCATTTTTTCAAAACACTCACTGCAATAAACCGGTTTGCCGTTTGTCGGTCTGAAAGGTACCTGGCATTCTTTTCCGCAGTTGCTGCAAACTGTTTGGAACATTTCGCGCCTGCCTTTTCCTGAAAACCCGCCACCTCCTCCGCCTCGACCAAACCCACCACGATATCCGCCGGACCTGTTATCATCTCTATTAAAATTTCCCATAGTGTTTATCATATCACAGGCCGTGTTCTATTGCTGGGGCACTTTGTGGTTATTTTTTCACTTCAAACCAATCAATCGGGGTTTCGTCGTCAGGTTCACCATTGTAATTAACAGTAATCTCCTGACCTTTTTTTATGTTTTTAACGGCTCTATAGACCATGCATTTGGTTCTAAAGTTTTGCTTCCAGTCAGCATTGGGGGAGTAGGAGTGGTTATATATTGAACCGAAGCCCAACGCTAATTTCACCTTCTTTGAAATCCTTCAGAGCAAATACACCCCGGCCTTTTTTCGGTACGCTTTTGACCATTATGTGACGCCTCATATTAGATATAATACCTTGTAATGAGAACTTGGCAAAGAATCAAAAATGATCCCAACCTGATAAATCAGTCTTTGATTAGGGAAAAAGTAATTGACGAAATCCGCACTTTCTTTAAAGGCGATGGTTTTCGTGAAGTTTTTACGCCCATTCTGGTTCCCGTTCCTTCGATTGAACCAAATTTAGAGGTTTTTAAAACGGAACTGAGGACTGCAAAAGGAGTTCGCAGGGATGGCTATTTAATAATGAGTCCCGAATTTTCAATCAAAAAACTGCTTGCGGCGGGAGTCGGAAACTGTTTTGAAATTACTAAATGCTTTAGGAACGAAGAGGAGGTAAGTTTTCTTCATAACCCCGAATTTACAATGCTTGAATGGTACAGAATAAATGCCGATTACAAGGATATTATGAAAGATTTTGAACACTTATTTTTGGATATTATCGGTAAAGGCAAATTGGAATATCAAGGTGGAGTCTATGACCTTTCTCTTCCCTGGCCGAGAATAAAAATTGCGGATGCATTTAAGAAATACGCGAAGCGGGATGTTTTGGAAGTGTCGGACGCCGATTTTTATAAAATTTATTTTAATGAAATAGAACCCGAACTTTTGAAATTGGAAAAGCCGTACTTTATTTATGACTATCCGATTTCTCAAGCCTCGCTTGCGAAGCCCTGTAAAGATTACCGGTTTGCCGAAAGATTTGAGGTCTTCCTCGGAGGAGTGGAACTTGGAAACTGTTTTTCTGAATTAACGGATGCTTCCGAACAAAAGAGACGTTTTGAAGCAGACTTGGCGGAAAGGAAAAAGTTAGGAAAAACAATTTATCCGATAGATACCGACTTAATTGATGCAATGGAGTCCGGTCTTCCGGAAGTTTCGGGAATTGCTGTAGGTGTGGACAGGCTTGTAATGCTTGCCGGAGACTTCGCTTCAATCGGAGAAACACTACTTTTTCCGGGAAAAGAGCTATTTGACCTCTAGATGGTTTTAGATTTAAAATACGCAGGCCATGAATACAATTAACGCAGGAAACATCACCAAAGGCAGCTTCATTATTTTTAAGGGAGCACCGGTTTTTATAACAAAAGCAGAATTTATGTCTCCCGGAAAAGGGAGTCCTGTTATGCGTATTAGATTCAGGAATGTACAAACGGGTTCCGCGGGGGAGTTTACTTACAAAACCGGAGAAATAGTTGAAGTTGCCGAAATAGAAAAAAGAGAAATGGATTATTTATATCGTGATGGGGAAGAACTCGTATTTATGGATCCCAAAAGCTATGAACAAGTAAATATTCCGCTTGCTTTGGTTGAGGATCAATTCGGATATTTGATCCAAAACCTAAAGTGTTGGATTGTTTGGTATAAAGGTAGTCCCATTGGCGTAAATTTACCGGCTCATGTAACCCTTAAGGTGGTTGAATCACCCGACGATGTTGCAGGTAACCGCATCAACGCCCCCAAGAAGACCGTTAAACTTGAAACGGGGATAGATGCTCAGGTGCCTCTCTTTATTAAGGTGGGGGAAAAAGTAATGCTTGATACGGCTACCGGCGAATATCTTAACCGGGTGAAATAAATCTTCTTCTTAGGTTCCTTTTGCGTTATGATATTGGTAATGTCTTTATTGCCGATATTATTGGCTGCTCTTCCCTTTTTTGTTTTTATAGTTCTTCTTTTTTGGGGAAAACTAAAAATGATTTGGATTTCTTTGATAGCGCTTATTT
>LCBU01000054.1 GCA_000997405.1 Candidatus Woesebacteria bacterium GW2011_GWA1_41_7
AAACTATCTGACATAATGGCAGATCTTCAAATTCATTCAAATTTTGATATTGAAACCTCCCACGACTTGGGTGAAAACTCAATGGAAGAAATTATTAAGAAGGGCGGGGAACTTGGTTATAAATATTTAGCTTTCACTGAACATAATCCAAGCGTGAGCGGGCACAGTGACAAAAAGACCGTGGAAATACTCAATGGGAAGCGTGAAAAGATTGATAAAATTAATTACTCATTAATTCAGAATGGTTCAAATAGCGTAAAAAAAGTGTTCAATAGCCTTGAAATTGATATACTTTCGGATGGAAAACTGGCTATTCCTGTGAAAGCCTTGGACCTAATTGATTTTGCACTAGTTTCAATCCACTCAAATTTTGATTTGGACAGAAATTCCATGACTAAGCGGGTTATTTCAGCACTTAGCCACCCTAAAGCACTAATATTTGCTCATCCAACAGCCAGAAAAATAAACGAGAGGGAAGGAGTCGAACTTAATTGGCCGGAAATATTTGATTATTGTCTAAAAAATAATAAATGGATTGAAATAAATTGTGATCCAATGAGGCTTGATCTGCCCGATAGCCTTGTCCGTGAAGCTGTGAAACTTGGTGTGAAAATGACTTTTGGAACCGACGCCCACAGTTGTGACGGAATGAACAATATGACATTCGGAGTTTCTGTGGCCAGAAGGGGTTGGGCCGAGGCAGGTGATATAATAAATTCCAGAACATTAGAAGAGTTTGAAAAGTTATTAAAAGAGAGGTGGTGATATTTATGATTTACGTACTTTTTGCAATTTTAGTAATACTTATATTTTGGGTAATTTCGATTTACAACTTTTTTGTAAGCACAAAAACAAGAGTAGGAGCTTCTATCCAAGAAATAGGCAATCAGTTAAAAAGACAGTCTGAGCTGATTCCTAACCTTGAAGCTTCAGCGAAAGGTTATCTAAAACACGAAAAAGGAATTTTTGATGAGTTAACTAGCGCGCGTAAGCAAATTTCCTCAGCAGTCAGTTCAGGGGATGTTAATAAAATGGCGGATGCAGGGAAAATGCTTTCGGATGTTTTGCCTAAAATTCAGGTAATTGTTGAAAGCAATCCGGAAATAAAAGCAAACGAATTGGTCAAAAGTCTTATGGATGAGCTTAGAGATACATCTGACAAAATCATGTATGCAAGGCGTCTTTTGATCGATTTAACGGCTGACTATAATGTTAAGCTGGTTACATTTCCGAGCAGTGTTGTCGCAGGTATTTTCAGATTCGGAAAACTTAAAGGTTTAGAAACCAGTGAAGAAGGAGATAAACTCAAAGTAACTGAGGCAGAAGCTAAAACACCCAAGATAAATCTGTAATCATTATAGTTACAAAAATTCAGAAACACTTAACCCGTTAGGTGTTTTATATTCTATATATGAAAAATATTTACGAGGTGCAACGAGCCAATAAGATTAAAAGTTTCTTTATAGTGACTTTTTTTGCAGTCTTTGTTGCGGGTATTACTATTCGGACAAGATTGTCCTGGGAATTTCAGGAGCAAGGCCCGCTAATAGAAATAATGATTTTGTTTTTTATACAGTGGCCCAAAACATTTCAATAGGCGCAGGGGTTCCGGTTCCCAAACTTTATGTAATTCCGGACTCTGCCCCAAATGCATTCGCAACCGGCCGCGACCCTAAACATGCTGTTATATGTGCTACAACAGGGCTTTTAGAAAAACTGGACAGAACGGAACTTGAGGGGGTAATTGCACATGAGATAAGTCATATTAAAAATTATGACACAAGGCTTATGTCTGTTGTCTCGGTAATGGTTGGGTTAATAGCACTTCTCGGTGACTGGCTTATGAGGGCTTCCTGGTTCGGCGGTAAAAGCGACGATGACAATAGGAGTAGTACATCCTCAATTTTTTTGGTAGTCGGAATTGTGTTTGCAATACTTTCACCTATTATCGGACAACTCATACAGTTGGCTATAAGCAGAAGAAGGGAGTATGGTGCCGATGCCGGTGCTATTGAAATAACAAGGCAACCCAGCGGTCTGGTATCCGCATTAATAAAAATCTCTTCCGATAAAGAAGCACTGGAAGTTGCCAATAAAGCAACCGCACACCTTTTTGTGAGTAACCCCTTCAAGGACAAAAACCAGGGAAGCGTCGGCTGGTTTGCGGATCTTTTTAATACGCACCCGCCGATATCCGAACGTATTAAGGCCTTAAAATCCATGGCTTAACTTCTTGTTAAAAAGTTTAATTGGCGATATTATTACTGAGAATATGGTAAAGCTAAATAAAGAAGATGTTTTACATGTTGCCAAACTGGCAAAACTAAATATTTCGGATCAGGAAATTGACAAATTTACGCCCCAACTTTCAAACGTAATTAATTACTTCGGAGAACTTTCAGAAGTAGATACGGAAGGAGTAGAACCGACAAGTCAGACAACGGGTCTTGAGAATGTGTCCCGCCCGGATAACCTGGGCAGTTCGTTATCTCCGGAAGAAGCCATTTCCGGAAGCGACAAAATTCATAACGGTTATTTCAAAGTGGGTGCGGTTTTGACCGAAAGAACAGACAAATGACAAACACTCCACTTACAATCAAAGAAACACAGAAAGGAATATTAGAGAAAGATTTTTCTTCAGTAGAACTGGTCGATACGTATTTGGAAAGAATTGAGAAAAATAAAGATCTAAATGCATACATAACGGTTTGTGATGAGGCAGCTTACAAAAAAGCAAAAGAAGTAGATCAATTAGTTAAAAGCGGGGAAGAAAACCTCATCGAAAAATTTCCACTACTCGGGGTGACGGTCGGACATAAAGATTTATTTTTAACGAAAGGAATAAGAACAACTGCAGGATCAAAGGTTCTTGAGTCATATATTCCTCCATACTCTGCGACAGTTGTTGAAAGAATGGAAAAAGCAGGTGCAGTGGTTTTGGGAAAAACTAACTGTGATGCCTGGGCACACGGGGCAAGCGGTGAAAACTCTGATTTTGGCCCTGCAATAAACCCCTGGGACAAAGATATGGTTCCCGGAGGCTCCAGCAGCGGTTCGGCTGCTTCGGTTGCCGCAGGCCTTTCTTTGGTTGCAACAGGTACCGATACCGGAGGTTCAATCAGGCAACCTGCAAATTTCTGTGGCATTGTAGGATTAAAACCAACATATGGCGCAGTTCCCAGATACGGAGTAATAGCAATGGCTTCTTCACTTGATTCTATGGGAAGCTTTGGTAAAAGCGTCAATGAAGTTGAAACAATTTTTAATGTTACCAGGGGCGAGGATGGTTTCGACAGTACAGTTAAAAATACGGAATTATTTAAACCCAAAAGCAGAATGAAAATTGGGATTCCCAAGGAATATTTTGTGGAGGGAGTAGACAGTGAAATTGCCGATAAAGTAATGGAGGTTTCGAAAGTCTTTGAAAAAACAGGAATAGAACTGGTGCAAATTAGTCTTCCCCACACGAAATACGCGATCTCGGTTTATTACATAGTTCAGCCGGCTGAAGTTTCCTCAAACTTGGGCAGGTATGACGGAATTAGATACGGAAACCCAAGAGTGTCTTTTGGGGCTGAAGCAAAGAGAAGAATAATGCTAATTGAAGATTTTGAAAAGGCCTTTAACGGGGTTGATGCCATATTAGCTCCGGTTTCACCGACCCCTGCCTTCAAAATCGGAGAAAAAGCCGAGGACCCTCTCAAAATGTACCTGGCCGATATTTTTACGGCCCCCGCGAACTTAGCAGGTATTCCCGGTTTGGCCATGCCATCGGGTTTTAATAAAAATAAGCTTCCTTTAGGGTTCCAGCTTTTGGGCCCCAGGTTCTCGGAACCTGTTTTATTTGGGCTGGGAAAACTTTATGAGGACGAGACAAATTACAAACCCGGTTTACCCAAACTTTAATATGTTAATGGAATATAAGTCTGTACTAAAAAATAGGAACTTCGTTTACATCTGGGTATCTCAAATATTTTCGCAATTAACCATTAACATGATGAATTTTGTTCTTTTGATAAGACTTTTTGAAGTTACGGGATCTGCAATTTCAACAGCATTTTTATGGGTAGCATATGCACTCCCGGCAATCTTGATAGGTCCTTTTGCATCAGGAATTATCGACCTTGTTGATAGGAAAAAAATATTAATAGTCACAAACTTATTGCAATCTTTGACAATCTTTCTTTACGCTATGGCATTCCGATCTAGCATATTTCTTCTTTATGAAGTTGTTTTTATCTACTCATTTTTAAATCAGTTTTACCTGCCTTCAGAGACGGCCACTTTGCCGTCGGTTTTGGACAAGAAACAGCTTGTCCACGGTAATAGTCTATTCTTCATCACACAGCAAAGCTCTTTGGTTTTAGGGTTTGCATTGGCAGGACTTTTGAATACTTTATTTGGTTTCAGAGATACTCTATTTCTATGCTCAGGCTTTCTCTTTATTGCTTTTTTGAGCACTTTATTTTTGCCCAAGTTTAAGCCCAAGGAAGCCATTTCTAAAAAATTTGAGGAAGGAGTCTTTGATTTTTTCAGGCATATCTTTGAGGGTTATAATTTTATAAAAAGCGAAAGAAAAGTTTTAACGCCGGTACTTTTGCTTCTGGTTTTCCAGATGGCCGTTCAGATATGTATTGTTCAATTTCCGGTAATGGCAAAAAATATATTGGCAATCCCCTTAAATGCGGCAAGTGTTTATATATTGGTTCCTGCGGGTATCGGTGCAATTATTGGTGCATTGACTTTACCGAAAATCTTAAAGAAAGATGTAAGAAAAAAGACACTGATAGATGCGTCTCTTTTGATAATAGGAATTTCAGTTTTGCTTTTGGCATTTGTCGCTCCTCTTTTTGTCTATACACTTAGAGTCTTGATATCATCTTTACTGATTGCTTCGATAGGATTTAGTTTTGTGGGAATACTGGTACCTTCACAAACATTTTTACAGGAGTCAACACCCGAGAACTTACGTGGAAGAGTTTTTGGAAATTTCTCATTTTTGGTAACTGCAACGTCGGTATTGCCGGTAATATTTTCCGGCTCGATAGTTGAAGTGTTTGGAATCAGATTTTTGCTTTTTATGCTGGCTGCTATGGTTTTCTTTGTATATGCAATTTCAAAAAAGTTTGGTAATAGATTTTTAGCAGGTTAAATATAAAAAGTAATATGAATAAATATATTCCGATAATTGGCCTTGAAGTACACATAGAGCTTTCTACAAAAAGTAAAATGTTTTGCGGCTGCCCTTCTGATCATTTCGGAAAAAAGCCAAACACACAAGTATGCCCGGTTTGTTTGGGGCTTCCGGGAGCGCTTCCTTTTTCAAACAGTGAAGCCATCAAGGATACCATCAAATTCGGATTGGCTTTCGGATC